>CAITUY010000130.1 GCA_903895695.1 uncultured bacterium | reverse complement strand
GTGCTTGCCGGGCTGGAAGACATCGGCCAGCTTGGGGCCGGTCACAATGCCGCCAATGGGGTAGCCGCTGCCGAGCGACTTGGCAACGGAGAAGGCGTCGGGCAGAGCGCCGGCCTGCTGGAAGCCGAACCACTTGCCGGTCCGTCCCATGCCGCACTGCACTTCGTCGCAGAACATCAGGATGCCCGCCTCGTCGCACATTTTGCGGAGGCCCTTCATGAACTCCGGGGTGGCCGGGACCACGCCGCCTTCGCCTTGGATGGCCTCAACCAACACCGCGGCCGTACGGCCGCTGAGGACGGACTTGATCGAGTCGAGGTTGTTGAACTCGGCGTAGAGGAAACCGTCCGGGATCGGCTCGAACCCATCCTGATACTTGGTTTGGCCGGTGGCGGCGAGCGCGGCGAGCGTCCGGCCGTGGAACGAGTTCTGCATCGAGACGATCTCGTAGCGGCCCTGGTCGCTGCCCCAGAGACGCGCCAGCTTGATCAGGGCCTCGTTGGCCTCGGCGCCGGAGTTGCAGAAGAAGCACTTGCCGCCCAGGGACAATCGCGCGAGTTTCTCGGCCAGTAGGGCGTGGTACTCGTTGTAGTACAGGTTCGAGACGTGCACCAGCTTGGCCGCCTGGGCCTGGATGGCCTCGGTCACCTTCGGATGGCAATGCCCGACATTCTGCACGGCGATGCCCGTGGTGAAGTCGAGGTAGACTTTGCCGTCCGAATCCCACACGCGCGTGCCCTTGCCCTTGACGAGCATGAGCGTCGGCGGGTAGTAGGTGGGAATAACGTATTCCGTATATTTCTGAACGAGTTCCGCAGGTGTCGTCATTCGATAATCTCCGTTCCTACTCCTTTGTCCGTAAAGATCTCCAGCAGCAGCGAGTGCGGGAGCCGACCGTCGATAATGTGGATTTTTTTCACGCCGGCTTCAAGTGCTTCGACGCAACTCTTGACCTTGGGCAACATGCCGCCGTCGATCACGCCGCTGCGGATGAGTTCCTCGACCTCGCGGATGTGCAGGGTCGAGAGCAGCGAGGCGTCGTCATTGCGGTCGCGCAACAGGCCGGGCACGTCCGAGAGGAAGGCCAGTTTGCGGGCCTTGAGGGCGCGGGCCATGGCGGCGGCAGCGTCGTCGGCATTAAGATTGTAGATCTTGCCATCCGACCCCCGGCCGAGCGGGGTGATGACGGGAATGAGACCGGCGGCGACAAAAGCCCGGACGGGTTCGACGTCCACGTGTTTGATATCGCCCACAAAGCCCCAGTCGAGCGTTTCGCCTGTCGTTTCGTCGACCGCGGTGCGCTTTTCGACCTGGAAGACCGTGTCGCCGTCAATTCGGCGCGCCCGTGCGCCGTGGGCCTCGAGCGCGGCGACGATGCCTGTGTTGACTTTGTGGGTAATGACTTCCTCGACCACGCGGATGGTGGCTTCGTCGGTCACCCGCAGTCCCTTGACAAACTTGGGGACCAGGCCGGCTTCGGTCATGGCGCGCGAGATGGCCTTGCCGCCGCCGTGCACAATCACGGGCAGCATCCCGACGCATTCCATAAAGGTGACGTCGGTCAGGATGCTTTCGAAATTGCGGCGCTCTTCCATGGCGCTGCCGCCGAACTTGACGACGATGGTGGCACCCCTGAATTCCTGGATGTAAGGAAGAGCCTCGATCAGGACATCGGCCTTGGCGATCGCTTTGTCCATCAGGTCATGTACTCCGCGTTGATCGCCACATACTCGCGGCTGAAATCGCACGTATAGACCGTATGCCCGGACTTGCCCATGTGGAGGTCGACGTGCACCGTGAATTCCTTGCGGGCATACACGGCGGCCAGTTCCTTGAGCGGCACTTCGGTCACGGCCTTGCCGGCCTTGACGGCGGGCAGATCGTCGAAGGTAATATCCACGCGCGAATCGTCGAGGCGAGCGCCGGAGTAGCCGACCGCGGCCATGATCCGGCCCCAGTTCGGGTCGCCGCCGTTCCAAGCAGTCTTGACGAGGGGGGACTTGGCGATGGCCCGGGCGACTGCCCGCGCATCGTGGGGGGTGGCGGCGCCGAGCACGCTCACGGTGACGAATTTCGTGGCGCCTTCGCCATCCTTGACGATGGCCAAGGCCAGTTGGTGGACCACATAGTTCACGGCACTCCGGAACTTGCGCCAGTCGTGGTGCTTCTTGTCGAGCAAGGCATTGCCAGCCGCGCCGTTGGCGAACATGAGCACCGTGTCGTTGGTGCTTTCGTCGCCATCCACGACGATGCGGTTGAAGCCGTGATCGACGGCGTGGGCCAGGCTGAGCTGGAGGGCTCGTTGGTCCACCGAGGCATCGGTCGTAATGAAGGCCAGCATGGTCGCCATATTGGGGGCGATCATGCCCGACCCCTTGGCCACGCCAGCCACGGTGACGGTCTTGCCGTCCACGGTCAATTGTACGGCGACCTGCTTTTCAACAAGATCGGTGGTGAGGATGGCGGTAGCCACCTTGGGCCCGGCGTCGGGTGAAAGCGCCTTGACCAAGCCGGGCACGGCCGCCTCGATCTTGGGCATGGGCAGGGGAATGCCGATCGTGCCTGTGGAACAGATAAAAACGTTGTTTTTGCCGATGCCGAGGAGTTCGGCCGTCAGATCCGCCATGCGTTCGGCATCGGCGTGCCCCTGGTCGCCCGTGCAGGCATTGGCGCAGCCGGCGTTGATGAGAATGGCCTTGCCCTGGCCCCAGATCAGGTGCCGCTCGCACAGTTTGACCGGGGCGGCTTTGACGCGGTTGGTGGTGAAGGTTCCGGCGACGGCGGCCGGCGTATCGGACACAATCAGGGCCAGATCGTCGCGTTTCCGGCTTTCCTTAATGCCGGCGCGCACGGTGGCGGCCTTGAAGCCCTTGGGCGTCGTGATACTGCCCGAGATTACTGTGAAATCGTCATGCATACATCCGTCTCCACCCCGTGCCACAGGTTCCCGGCCCGTTGACTCGCCGGCCGGAACCCACGGCAAAGGCCGCAGACTATCTGACAAAGCGATTGGAAAGTCGATTAGAAAAACGGGCGCGTGGCGGGGCACGTAGGTGGGCGGCGGCATTCCGGCATTGCGCCACGCCCTTCTTCCTGCCGCGGCACGGCAAGGATGCCGTCGTCCTGCCCACTGGAAGGCACTGGGGCGGAAAGGCGGGGGCGATTGCGAATCACGTCCTTACCGTCCGGCAGCCTTCAGCATTTCGGTTCGCAGGTGTTCTACCAAGCGCGACTCGACAACTGAGAATCCCGCGGATGTCCTGGAAACGGGTGGCATGAGGGGGTCGATGTGGACCAACCGCGCCTCGGTGCCGCGCAGGTAGGGGTTCGTGAGCGCGGCGATCAGCACCATGGATAGGGCTAGGTACGGTATCAGCGAACGGGCCACAGTGCCCCGGTATAAACCGAAACGGGCTGAACCGAGTAGATACCGGAAGAACGCGACGCAGGCCGTAAGGCCGAGAGCTGCGTCGAGTACTCCCAGGCAAAGCCGCAGTATTCCTTGGCAACAGGCAAACCCTGTTACTGCCGAGAATAGCACCAGCAAGCCCTGGGCAAGGGCTAGAGTCAGACCGGCGCAAACGGCAAACCCTCCCAGAATCCAACGTCCGGGGCCGGCCGGAGGAGTGGCCACCTCCAGTGTCTCACAGCGCGTGCGTATGGCCCGCGCGGCGAGCGTGACGGTTACAATGGCGATGGCAGCCGTGAGCAGGCCCGCTTGCGTCAGGGCGAACGGTAAGGCCATGGTGAGTGAGATGTTACGCCCGCCGAGTACCGGTACTTTAGCCCACAGAAAGTAGACGAGAAGAGGCAGGATGACGCCGTATCCGACAATGCGGAGGGTTTGCTTTGTGTCTGGAAGGAGGAGCAGGGGTGCCGAAGTGTTTCCCCGGAAGAGCCGCCAACGCAGCGCGACAAGCAGTGCCGCGAATATGATCGCGAGGAGCGTCAGGTTGGTTATGCCGCATGCTGTCTGGTCCAGCAGTACGTATTCAACGAGCCGTCCAGGCCTCAGTTCCTCTTCTGTCACAGGCTCACCGAGGGCCGGCAGGAGCACGGCAGCCAGGGCGCCTCCATGTTGTCGGATCATTTCGGCTTGTTCGGTGTCTTGGATCGTACTGCGAGCCTTGAAGCGCGTTTTGTAATCGGTCAGGGGGGCGTTGAGCGTCGTGGCGACTTGAAGCGTTCGGGCCTCCGCTGCCTTGTCGCCCAATGCATGGTACAGCGCGACAACGTTTGCCCGCCCGTAGTCGGCAATGCTACCAGCAACGAGAATATCGAGTAGCGTAAACGAATCGTCTGTGACTTGGACGCACAGCGGCTGCCAGGCATCGATGAACGGCCTCGCTTCATCGGGGTGTCCTTCTTGGATGAGCAATTTGGCGTAGGCAAGCGAAGCCCGGGCCAGAGATCGGTAGGCGCTCAGGTCCGGAAGCAACGTCCCGGATGCCAAGCTCTTCTGTTCGATCTGTTCGATCAAACTCTGGGGTGGGCCCATGATTGTAAGCCGTTCGTATAGCATGTCGGCTGTGTAACGCCGCAGCACGGGTTTACGGGTGCCGGCAAGGAAGTCGGCCATGGCTTGGTCCAACGCAAATCGGTCGTGTACGGTGAGGCGATAGTCGGAGTAGTTCCCATTCTTATCGTCCTTCACCAGATCGACTGTGGCGCCCAGCTGATGGCCATACATATACCGCGCACCGAGATCAGGGCCGCCACGATAGCTGCCGGGACGACCAGTGCGCGAAGGAGTAATCGGATGTGGCCCCGCAGCCGCATGCGGCCGCGGTTAGCGGCCACGAGGTCGCCGGCGTAGTCGGCGGCCGGGCCCAACGACTTGATGGCCAGTTCGGCGCTCTCTTCGGGCGAATGGCCTTCGGACTCGAACCGGGCCGTCGCTTCATCGAGATGCGCGGCCAGTTCTGCGCGCACGTCGAGCCGCAGTTCGTCGTCGCCTTCCAGGCTGGCGGTCACGGCGTCCAGGTAGGCGGAGATTCGGGGTGGTCGGTTCATGATGAAGCCTCCCGGTCAGGAAACCACGAAATACTCGAAAGGCACGAGAACAGGTGATGTGCCGGGAGCGGATTGCTTTCGCGCGTTTCGCGTATTTCGTAGTTGGATTTCACGCGACGCTTGGCGCCCGCAGGATGGCGTTCACGGCGGACGAGAGGGAGGCCCACTCGTGAACGGTCTTCGTCAGGGCCGCGGTACCTTTGCGCGTGATGCGGTAATACTTGCGTTGTCGGCCGTTGTCGGCCGCGCCCCACTCGCCGCGGATGAGTCCGTCCGACTCCAACCGGTGCAGCCAGGGGTAGAGGGTCCCTTCCTTCCACTGGAGTGCATTGGACGTCCGTTCGTTGACAATCTTGACGAGTTCGTAACCGTACATCGGCCGCTCCGCGAGCAGTTTCAGCATGACCGGCACGATGGTTCCTTTTATCATTTCTTGCGAAAGCTCCATGGTCCGTCCTCCTTCGTGTCGGGTATATTCACGCGCCGGCTCTCGACAGCCAGTGATGCATCGGGCTCCGATGTATGAAAGCATAGGAACCCGAGGCATGCAAGCGGAAAGGCTTGCGCTCGAATTGCCGGCGGGCGGTTGGCGTTCCGGTTGGCCCGGTCTTCACTCCTTGAAGACGGGAAGGTCTGGCGTGCCGTTTGTGGCTGACATCGGATAGTCAATTTTTCGGAACTCGCCGGCGTCGTACCGCTTCCAGAAGTCCGCGGAGTTGAGGCTGTTAATGTATCCGACCTGCATATTTCGCAGGAGTGCCATGCCGTTGGTGATCGCAGAAGGAGAGAACTTGAGTGAGTCTCTGATCGTGCCGCCAGCCAACGGAGAGATGTCGGTGACCTGAGTTCCCGTTATGTTCAACTGAGAAAGGCGGATGCCGCGCAACGGGGATAAGTCACTAACTCGAGTGCAAGCGCCGACATCGAGATACTGAAGGTTCTTCAAGGATGTCAACGGCGACAAGTCCGAAACATCGCTGTAGACCAGCGACAGTGCCTGCAATGGCAGGCCGGCGATAACTTGCAGGTTCGATTGAGTGACATGGCCCATCGACCATGTGAATTCCTTGATTGGCATTCCGATAAGCGGTGAAATGTCACGAACACCGTCACCGCTGACCCACAACTTCTCTATCGGCATGCCTCGTAACGGCGACAGATCGGTGACCTGCGTGTCAGTGATCATCAGGGTCTGCAGCGGCATGCCGCGTAGCGGAGACAAGTCGGTGGTCCCCGTGTGCGTGAGGTTGAGATACCGTAGAGTCTTCCCGTGCAGTGGAGACAAGTCCAATACCCAACGCTTACGTGTGGAGCCTGGCGGTCCCGTTACACACAGGCGCTGCAGTGGCAGAGTTCGGAGAACTTCCAGATCATGTGCGTCTAACCAAGACAAGTCCAGGTCAACCAATGGCATGCCGACCAAGATTGACAGGTCTGTAACACGTGTGTTTCCTATATCCAACACCTCTAGTTTCATGCCCCGAAGTACAGAGATGTCGCGTAGTTCGCTGCACTCGGCGCAGCACAACCGTCTCAAGGGGCACGCAGCCAAGGGCGTCAGACTTACGAGGGACGGACATCTCTGTATATCGAGGTCAGAAATCGGCATTCCATGCAGGGGCGTCAGGTCGCGGATGTTTGTACAACGAAAGAGTTGCAGGTATTCCAGCGGCATACCTTTCAACGGCGTAAGGTCCTGCACTTTGTGCTGAGACACCACGCTCAGGCGACTCAGTTTCATGCCGCGAAGAGGTTCGAAACTCGTGATCGTGAGGTTCGACGGCAGAGTCAGCGCGTACTTTCCGTCCTGTGTCTTAGTCAGGCCCCCCTTCGAGCCCGGCCAAGCCGCTTCCAGTTGCTTGGCGTATAGATTGAACTCGTCGTTTCCCGAATTGGCCAGGGATCGCGCCAGTGCCGACCGACCGGTCGCCAGGCAATAATCCTGAACCGCCGTGCGGGTCTTTGACGTGAACCCGTCGTTCACGGCTTGCTGGCATATCGGCTGCAAGCGGCGGGCCCCGGCATCATCGGGTTTGACCTTCAGGCAGGCCTCCAGTTCGATGAGAGCACCGGCACAGTCCCTGCGGACAGCCAGAATCTCGGCCTTCAACAAACGAGCTTCTGCCAGTGTCGGGTCACTCTCCAGGGCAACGGCTAGTTGAGCCAGGGCGTCGTCGATTTCGCCGGTGTTGACGGCCAGTAGAGCCGCGCGAACGAAGGCGCCCGCGCTCACCTTCCGTTCCGATAGTCTGCGGGCTTGTTCGGTCTTGAAGGCGGTGAGCGCCGCTACGGCCCGGCGCTCGCTGGCCACGATCTTCAGCAACGACATCGCGCCGATACCCAACAGGATCGCCAAGGCAACGGCCCCGACCGCGCACTCGGCTTTGTGTCGTTTGGCGAATAGCTTCACCTGCTTCCACAGGCCCGCATTCTCGGCCGCCGTGGCGAACCCATTCAGGTACGCATCAATGTCTTTTTGTAGTTCGCGTACCGAAGGGTACCGGTCGGCTGCCCTGAGCGAGAGTGCTTTCATCGCCACGGCGCACAGGGACTCCGGCATCGCTTTCATCCAGGCAGGTCCGGTCGCCTTGGCGTGCGTGGTCGGGTGCGCGATGCGCCCAGCTATGACGTTTTCCAGCAACGCATTGGTGTCTTTCCCATCTACCGGCGGCCGCAAGGTCAGAATATTGTACAAGATCGCGCCCAGGGCATAGACGTCGCTGCGCGCATCCAGTTCCTCGACGGCGCCCTGGGCCTGTTCGGGCGACATGAATGCCGGCGTCCCCATCACCGATCCCATCAGCGTCCGTAACGACTCCGTGCCGTTGTCCTGCCGGACAGACTGCACGTCGGGCGCGGCCTGCGGTACGCGGTGTGCGGGAACACTCTCTTTCGCTCCCTCGTCCTGCCTCTGCCGGCCGCCATCCAGCTTGCTGCCCAGCACCTTTGCCAGGCCCCAGTCCATGACCAGCACTTCGCCGTACTCGCCCACCATGATGTTCTCGGGTTTGAGGTCGCGGTGGATCACGCCCTTGGAGTGCGCGAAGGCCATCGCATCGCAGACCTTTGAGAAGACAGTCAAGAGACGGACGAGCGAGTAGTTTGCCAGCGTAGCCCCGTCGCCTTTGGCAAGGTCCTGCAGGACGTCTTTCAGGGTGACGCCGCGCACGAACTTCATGGTGTAGAATACGTTGCCGCCGGCATCCAGCCCCAGTTCGTGCACCGGCACAATGGAAGGGTGTTCCAGTTGTGAGGTGACCTGCGCCTCCTCTATGAACCGGAGGATGTCCTCATTGCCGGCCTGGTTGGGGTCCAGGAGGATCTTCATGGCGATGGCGCGGCGGAGGTTCACGTCCCTGGCATCCAGGATCGCGCCCATGCCGCCCGTGGCTACCACGCCGCCCAGCAGGTACTTGCGGCCCTGTTCGGCCGTGAGGATCGAGGAGGCCGTCTTCCTGGAGTCCGAGGCATCCAGTTGGACGCCGCCCTCCAGATTGCGTTCGACCATGTACTGCGAGATGGTCTTCCCCGCCTGGCCGACGGCGGATTCCACTGTTCGTTGCACTTGGGATAGGGTCGGTTCCGGTTGGTCGGCGCCGGCCACAAGCGCGGGGATGGCCATCGAGGCGGAGCAATGTGGGCATTTGACGACCCGCCCGGCATATGCCGTGTCGCAGTCGAGGTGCTGCCCGCACGATGGACAAGCAAACTTCATGGTCTCATCGGCACTGGGCGCAGCCGCATCGCCGGATGGCCCGGCATTTCAGTCGTGCCACGTGGATCAGACAACGGTGGTCGCATGGGTTTGGCTTTTTGCTATTCGCCCTGACACGTAGCACCAGTTAACTAGCGCGTATGCCTAACACGCCCTAACGCCGCCTGCAAGGGCTTTTGTGAAGATCGGCCAATGGGCTGATGAGCGCGGTGGCTGCAGGCCGGAATCAGAATCCGCTACTCCCTCGGCTCACTCTGGGCTATCTTGGCCGGCGATCGAGTCATTGGCGCCATGGATACTGCAAATTCATTTCCCGATGCCGGGCTGCTTCTGAAAGCGGGCGAACCGTTCGCTGCGGGATTCTGCGAATGCCCCGAGGCTGCGCCGTTTGGACGTTGCGCCCGCGCCTATCGCCGCTGGTTCGAGCAGGCCCCGCTTGCCGTCTACGGCGGAGGGCAGTTATACCCCGGAGGCCTTCGTGCGGGCACAACCGCGATCATGGCGCCCTGGAATGCATTCACCTTTCGTTGGGACCAGGGGGCCTTTGATGAACGCCGGCCGCATTGGGACGCGAGCACGGCAGAGACCTTTCAACGCCTTCAACGGCTCGCCGACGAGGAGGCCGGGAAGATCCAGTGTTTGAGAGGCGGCGCCGTTGCGCACAGCGTCGGTGGCGCGGGCTACACCCATGCGATCGTCAACTATGGTCGCGTGCTGGCCGAGGGCCTCGACGCTTACGAGGCCCGGGTGTGCGCGGGCCTGGACCGATCCGCTGATGAATCGACTCGGGCGTTCCATGCCGGGCTCATTGATCTGCTGGCTGGCATCCGCGCCTGGCATGCCCGCGTACTGGAGTACCTGCGCGCAAGCCCTCCGTTTAACGGCCAGCGCGACCGCCTTATCGCCGCGCTCTCCCGCGTGCCATTCCAGCCTGCCCGTTCATTTTACGAGGTCATGGTGGGTTACAATTTCGTCTACTACCTGGACGACTGCGATAACCCCGGCCGCCTTGATGCGGTGCTGAGTCCCTACTACCAAGCGGCACCCGATCGTGCCGCCGCCATCGCCCTCCTGGGTGAGTTCGCCGATAACGTCAGCGCCAACGCCGGCTGGAGCGCTGCCATCGGCGGCTCGCATTCCGATGGCTCTTCGGCCTACGGAGCCATGACCGAGATCATGCTGGCCGCGACCCACGGTCGCTACCGCCCCTCGCTCGAATTGCGTATCCGGCCCGATATGCCTGATCCCCTTTGGGAAGCCGCATTCGATTCCCTGGCGTCGGGGAACGGCCAGCCCGCGTTCTACAACGAAGTGCAGTACCTAGCCGGCCTGCGCGAGTCTGACCTCGGCCTGACCGAGGCCGACCTCGTGCAGTGGAACGGCGGCGGCTGCACGGAAACCATGATCCATGGCTGTTCGAATGTCGGTTCATTAGATGCCGGGTTTAACCTTCCGCTTGTGCTGACCGACACGCTTCGCCGAGTGTTGGCCGACGACGCGGTGACCTTTGACCAGGTAATGACAGCTCTAAAGGGCGACCTGCGTGATGTGATCCGCGAAGTGCTGGGTCAGGTGAACGACTATTTCGCAGCCCGGGCGCTTCACCGGCCGCAGCCGATCCGCTCGCTGCTGATGGATGACTGTGTGGACCGCGGCCGGGACTTCAACGCAGGCGGGGCGCGCTATAACTGGTCGGTCGTCAACGTCGCGGGCCTGGCGAATGTCGCGGACTCGCTGGCGGCGTTGCGCGCCGTGGTGTTCGACGATCAGGCCGTCACGCCGCGCCAGCTACGCGATGTCTTGGAACGCAATTTCAGAGGCCATGAGGGCCTGCGTCTGCGATTGGGCGCGGCTCCAAAGTACGGCAACGATCACCCTGGCGTCGACGGGCTCGCGGCGGATGTCGCGGACTTCGTCTATCGCGAGATCCGGGCGTTTCCTTGTGCCCGCGGCGGACGTTTTGTGCCGGCGCACATCATGTTCGAGACTTATGCCTGGGCCGGTCAGGCGGTCGGTGCGACGCCCGACGGCCGCCGGGCCGGGGAGCCGCTGGCCGATTCGGCCGGGCCGATGCAGGGCCGGGATACCCACGGCCCTACCTCCCTGTTGCGCAGCGTAGCGCGCTTGCCGCAGCGGCTGGCCATCGGCACACCCGTGCTGAACATGCGTTTCTCGAAATCCACGCTCGCCAGCCCCGCGGCCCGCCAGAAGCTCCGCGCCTTGATCGAAACCTATTTCCAACTCGGTGGATTGCAGGTGCAGATTTCGGTTGTGGACCGCGCGGAACTCGAGGACGCGCTTGTGCACCCGGAGCAGCACGAGGGCCTCATTGTCCGCATCGGCGGGTATTCCACTTACTTCAACCGGCTCTCCCCTGAGCTCAAGCAAGAAGTCATCAAGCGCACTGAGTATACGTTGGGTTAGGGGGCTAGCAGCCCGTTGAAAAAGACGTGGCCGCCGCCGTAAGGCGGTGGACAACTGTGCGAGATACCTGCAAATCGCGGGACCACGCCCTCACGGGCGCGGCCACTGAAGAGGGCTCCAGCCTTTTTCAACAGGCTGCTAGCCGACCTTCCAGCTTCGGGCGTTCGCTTGCGCCGAACCCGATGGGGCCCTGCATGTCGAACGTCACGCCCTGATCGTGGAACGTACACGTGAACACGGGGCAGAAGGGCGTGTTATTGAGGGCCAGCTTGAACGTAAACGTGGTCTCGTTCGTCCAGCCCCCATTTGCAGCCGTCCGCAGAAATTCGCAGCCGTGCAGAAAGCCCGACTTGTACGTCGTTGACCCGTTCTTCCAGCGGCCATAGCCCACGTCAATCGCATGGACGCCGCGGTCGTCGGTGATTGTCAGTCGGCCATCGTCCGTCCCGAAATCATACCTGATCGCAGCGAGCTTCTGGTCGTTCGGTTCGAAGCGATACGTCTTGCCGGAGACGCTCGCGACGAGAGGCGAGCTCTTCCGGCCGCGGGGCGCCGGCACGGCCAATCCTGCGAACCGTTCCGCGAGTTCCCTCTGTGCGGCGGGGTTCTCCGGAAACGGACGCGTCTCCATCGCGGGAAGCAGGTGCTGCCAAACCAGATTGAGCGGCTTCTGCATATCGCCGACGAAGCTCGTGATCGCGACCACCGCATCTTGCGCGGGCATCGCGACGCCATATTGCCCAAAGGCGCCATCGCCGCGGAAACAACCGTACCTACTGCGCCAGAACTGAAATCCATAGCCCTGGCACCAGTCACTCTCCGGGGTGACGCCGTTGGAGACCTGCTTCGACGTCGCCGCTTCGACCCACGTCTCGCTCAGCAGGCGTTCGCCGTTCCACACGCCGCGCTGCAGGTAGAGCTGGACGAGTTTGGCCATGTCCTCGGTCCTGGCGCTCATGCCCCAGCCGCCGATGTCGAACCCGCGCGGGCAGCGTTCGGAGTGCAGCTTGACGATGCCCAGCGGCTGGAAGAGGCGCGAGTCGAGGTAATCTGTGACGCGCTGCCCGGTCATCTTCTGGACGATCGCCGAGACCATGTAGGTCGCCATTGAGTTGTACAGGAAGTGTGTCCCGGGTTCCTTAGTCACCGGCTTCTCGAGAAAGGCACGAACCCAGTTGGCCGAAGGGCGCGAGGGTTCCTCCGTGTGGCCGGTGGCCATCGAAAGCAGGTGCCGCACCTTCATCGCGGCCAGGTTGGGCGACACCTCGGCGGGCAGATCGTCGGGGAAGAAGGCGGTCACGCGGTCATCCAGCGAGAAGCGCCCCTCGTCGATGGCCAGTCCAGCGGCCGTGGAGGTGAAACTCTTGCTGAACGAATAGAGCAGGTGGGGCTGTTCCGCCTCGTAAGGCGGCCACCACGCCTCGGCAACCACGTTGCCGTGGCGCACGAGCATGAAGCCGTGGAATTCGAGCTTGTTGTCTTCCACGGCATTGATGAAGTCCAGGATGCGCGCGGACGAAATGCCTTGGGATTCGGGTGAACGACGAGGAAGCGGGACTGCGGTGGACATGCGGGGTTTTCCAATCTTCAGATGCTCTTCATTTGCCATGCATCGAACTTGATCAGCGTGGCATCCTGCCCCTGGGCGAGCAGCGAGACACCGAGGCTGTCGGCACGGCCGGGATACACCCTCAGCGTGACGCATTGTCTGCCGTTGACGAATACCTCGACCACGCTCTTGTCAATAAACACGCGCAGTTTTAGCGGCTCCCCCGGCTTGAGGTGGACCGGCGCGGTCTCCGGGGCCCGCGACAGGACATCGGGCAGTTGCGAGGAGTGCGACGAGTCGACTGAGATCAGGCTGTCGGTGGCCTCCTGAACCTTGCGCCAATCCCAGCCGGCGTGGCGTTCCCAGTTTCGAAAGCCCCGCAGTTTGAAGAAGGAAATACGGGTGTATTCCTCGTTGCCGGGCGACCGCAGGACATTCATCTCGATCAGCGGGGCCGCCTGCGGGTCGATCTCCGCCTCGATCTCCATGGCGTTGCCGTGAATGCTTTCGAGGACCACTTCCTGGTTGGCGGGGAGCGTCTGAGGCGCGACCTGGTGGTGCTGGCCGCGGAGTGACGCAATGTCGCCCGCCGGCTCCATGGCCAGATCGTCCACGCCACTCAGCGTCAGCCGCCGCGGTAGGCTCATGATCTGGTTCCAGCCCGGGGTGGGCTTGCCCTGGTTGATATTGAATAGGGCCACGACGCCGCCTTGGCCGTCGGGCGCGGCCGTCGGCGCATGGACGCCGCCCGGGTAATACGCGCCGAACGTAAAGCACCCGCCGGCGGTGGCCGCGAACTTGTCGCGCCGCGTGTCATAATCGCCGAGGATATACTTGCCGCCGCTCATGTGGCTGAAGTGAAGCAGGATATGCCGGTCGCCAATGGGCCAGAAATAGGGGCAGGCCCCGTCATCACCGATCAGGCCGAAGCAGTCGCCCTCGACGAATGGATGCAGGTACTCCCACGTTTCAAGGTCGGTGGAGCGGAACAGGAATTCGGCCCGGGTCCGCTTGCCGCTGGGGACGTGCGGGAGGGTGCCGCCCGACAGCGAGTAATACACGCCGCCCTTCTTCCAGATGCACGGATCATAGATGAAGTTGATGGCACCGGCCGGTACCACTTGCTCGCGCGACCCGCGAAAGATCTCGTTGCCCGTAGCCTGCTCCCAAATCGGCCCGGCAATCGGCACGACCGGGTTGCCCGTCACTTTCTGCCAGTTCAGCAACAAGGGGTCGCTGGCAACGGCCACCATGTTGCCGGCGCGGTGGCCGTGGTACATGGCGATGACGCGGTCTGCTTCAACAAGCGTTGAGCCGGACCAACAGGCCTCTTCCGGGTGCGGATAGAGGGCGTAAGGCAGGTCGCGCCAGTGGATGAGGTCAGTGCTGACGGCGTGTCCCCAGTGCGGGCGGGAATCCTCCGGCGGGTAACCCTGGTAGAAGAGATGCCACTGCCCCTGCCAGAAGCAGAGACCATTGGGATCGTTGAGTCCGCTCTCCGGGCTCACGAAGTGATACAGCGGGCGGTAAGGATCGCTGGCCAGGCGCTGCCGTGATTCGCGGAAGCGCTCCATCAGAGGGTTGGCGGCCAGTTGCGCCTGCTGCTCGGCCAGTGTTCCCGCAAATGTGAAACGTGGGGCGCTTGAAGTGTTGTCCGGCGGTGTTGTGCTCATTTCGAACGGAAACTCCAATCAGGCATTCGGGGCTCATCCATCAGGGCTGGCTCGGGAATAATTCCATCAAGCTATCGGCGAACAACGCCATGCCGCGGACGTCGGGGTGGTTGATGTTGTTGTGCAGGAGCGTGAGATAAGGCAGGCCCCGTCGCCACAAGCGACCCCACCGCGCGGAGGCGTCGGCCAGCGGCACGTCGTGGGCGGCCGCGAACACGCGCAACGCCTTGACGTACGGCCGGGGATCGTCGTCGATGTCCCGCTGGCGCGTCAACCCCATCCAGTCGGGGCGGACGTAGTGCGGCGTGAGGATGATCCACTCCGCGCCGATGCCTTGGAAATCCGCCAGCAGCTTGCCGTACTGGGCCTCAACTTTCGGTGCCGAAAAACCTGCATCGTTGACGAACTCGGACACAATCAGGTCCGGTTTCACTGCCAGCACTTTCTCGGCAAAGTTGTGAATGCTTCCCGGCGGCTCGGCCAGATACGTGTCCGTGTTGCGCCCACCCCAGGCCTCGGTGACCAACTCGATCCGGGCGGCCGGGAACCGTTTCCGCAGCCGCGTGACGAACTGCTCCTGCCACCGGTCGGTTGCCATATGGGGGAGAAAGCTGCCGTCAGTCACGCTGTCGCCCCAGGCGAGAATTTTGAGCGATCCGCCCTCCTTCAACCGGGCGAGCGACTTGGGTAGCTTGGCCCCCGTCGGCGTCACAACCGGATACGCCGTCTCCAAGATCGGAAACAGGCAATCCGCGGTCAACCGGCTCATCGGGCCCGGAAGAAATATGTTCGCGAGCCGCAGGGCTCCATCCGGGAGCGGCGGCGGCAAAGGGCGTACCACGTCGGGCGTTCCCGCTACTAATGCAACCGAGCCGTCGGCCCGCCGCACGACAGAGTCGAGCCGCATGCGCGTGTACCGATAACTGAGGAGCACCGGCTCGTCCGCGGCGATCCGGCCGGAGGCCAGCCGGCCCACCGTTCCCCATACGGCGTCCACGTCGTAGTCCTTGCTCCGTACGAAGGCCGGCGCCGCGGGGGTGGCCGGCTGGACCACCAGGCTGGCCGGGTCAAGCGCGCCGGTTACTGAGCATTCCTGCGCCTTCACGCCCGGCAAGGCGGCGCCTTTGAGCCAGCCGGGGTTGGCGGGCTTGAATTCGGGTAGCGTGCCGATCTTCTCGTCCGTCACGGTCACCCAGTCCGGCCCCGCCACGTCGATCACAACCGGATGCGGCCCGCCTACCGCGACCTGCCAGTCGCCGAGAACTGTGAGTTCCACACTGCCCGGCAGCGGCACGGCTGCGCCATGGATTTCGTAGGAGGGTGGTGGTGGATGGGTGTCCATGGGTGAGGGTTCCTTCATTACCGATGGTCGATTCTTACCACCAGTCCATGCCGAAAAGCCGGGAACTCAATGCGGGTGCCCGCGACGCGCGGTTCGCCCAGCCCATCCTGGGGCCAAGGGTTGAACAAATGCACGGCGTTGGGCGTTCGGCTGGCTGCGCACAGATCGAAGGAAACATCGCTCAGCAGTCCCGCGGGGCGATTGTCGCGCAGCACCAGGTCCCAGCGGTCAGCCCGGTTGCGAATCCAGGCCAGTGTAACGGTCCGGCCGCGCAACGCCAGGCACCAGCATGT
The DNA here is from genome assembly GCA_903895695.1 of uncultured bacterium. Taxonomy (GTDB): domain Bacteria; phylum Verrucomicrobiota; class Kiritimatiellia; order CAIKKV01; family CAITUY01; genus CAITUY01. The sequence continues at coordinate 23,154 of CAITUY010000130.1, read as the reverse complement.
TGATGTGCTCAAGTCCACGGCGCTGAATTGCTCGCGGTCGACAGCCACGCCGCGGATCGCCTCCGCCAGGGCGCGGAAGCCGGACCATAGGTTCTTCTGGTCGACGTAGCCATCCCAGTGCCAGATATGCCCGCTGCCCGCCGCGCCTGCAAAGAACGCCGGATACGTCGTGTCGTGAAGAATCAGCCCGTCGTCATCCCACCGGTAGTAACGGAACGGGCCAATGTGACAATCGTCCACGGCGCCGGTTTCCGTGAGGATTACCGGTCGGTCGGGGCGCCGCGCGCGTTGCACGGCATCGATCGAGAACTCGACCGGGTCGGTACGGCAACAGGGAATCGACGCGCCCTGGTCCAGGTAACGGTGGACCTGCTGGAAGTCCATGACATCCGCCTTGAAGTCGTCCTGGACGGCCTGCTTGCCCTCCCAGTCGAAACTGCCCAGCGAATTGGTCGCGAGATTGCGCGGTGCCCGCTGTTTGATCGCGCGCAGCGTGTTCTCGGTCCAGGCCCGTTGCACAGCCCAGGACGAGGTCTGGCAGCAATCGATCTCGTTCCACAATTCCCAGGCCATGACGATCGGATCATCCCCGTAGCGGGCCAGATATGCCTCGATTTTTCGCCACCAGAGACGCTGCCACAACGGATTCTGGAACCAGTCGTCCATGTCGGTCGGGCTGGTTTCGCTTTCCGGGTCGCGCAGTTTGCGGAGGAAGGCGTCCGGTCCGGATCCAGCCGTGACCCGGCGAAAGTGTTCGAGGCAGAGCTTGAGCCTGATCCCGTGGTGCCGGGCCGCGGCAACGACGGCGTCCAGGCGCGCAAAAACCGGCAGATCGACTTCCCCCGCCGTTTCCCCTTCCACTGCAAAGAACGGATGGCTCAGCCAGAGGCGGGCGTAGTTGCCTCCGTTTGCCGCCAACCGCTGGAACCAGCGCTCGTACTCGCGCGCCCCGAGGGTGGCGAACCGTGCGGACTGTTCGAATTCGCCGCCTTTCGGCAATGCATACCGCGGCGCCCCGCACAGGTTCAGGCCGATAGCCGTATAAGGGTTGCCATCGGTGAAACAGAAGTAGCGCGGGTCGTGCCGGCTGACTTCGACGTAACCCGGATGCGCGTCCGGCTCGCACCGGAAGCGGCCTTCCATCACGCCCGTGTCACCGTGCATCCACGTGTAATCCCATGCGCCCGGCAGGTCCGGCGAGAAGCGCGCGGCCGGGATGGGCTCACCCTTGGGCACGATCGACTCATGGCCGTGGTCGTCGTAGACGAGGTCCGCCGGCTGATGCTGAAATACGGGTCGCCGGTGCCGGCGGCCATCCGGGCCGGTCAACAGAACCGAGTCGACAACGCCCGAACCGGCGAACGAGGCTTGCCATCGATCGTAGAGTCGGACGCTGTCCAACCCACATGACGCGGCGGCGTTTGATGTTGATGACGGTGCCTTCATGCGGCGTCACTTTTAGCACGTCGGAGTCCCCGGCGCACTTGGCAAATCGCCATACCGCGCTGTCGGCGCACGAGTCACACGCTAACACCGAGCGCGAAAAGTATTCCGAAGATCACTTGGCCCTGCGCGGTGCCGGCCAGCAGGCGGTTTAGACTGGCGGCATCGCTGGCCGCCGGCATCCGGCGCAGCAGGCCCCAGGCTCCGGGCAAAGCCACGAAGGCGAGCAGGGCGCCGGGCCGCGCGATGGCGATCACCGGCGTCAGGACGAAGGGCAGCAGCATCAGGAAACCATAGAGCCGTTGCGCCCCAGCCCGGCCGAGGACTGCCGCCAGGGTGCGCCGACCGGCGGCCTTATCGCCATCGAGGTCGCGGTAGTTGTTCACCAGGAGAACGGCGGCCGCCGGTGCGCCGATCGCCAGGCCGGCCAGCAAGGCTGTCGCGGACAGGTGGCCGCTTTGCAGGTAATGGCTGCCGGCAACGGCGAAGATGCCGAAGAAGACGAGCACAAACAGTTCGCCCAAGGGCGTGTAGGAGATCGGCCGCGGTCCGCCCGAATAGGCCCAGGCGGCGGCCAGCGACGCGAGGCCGATGGCGAGGATGGGCCAGCCGCCGACAGCCACCAGATACGTGCCGCTGGCAAAGGCCCCGGCAAAGGCCAGGAAGGCGGCCCGCTTCACAGCACGTGGCGTCGCCCAGCCCGCCGCGGTGACCCGCGGCGGTCCGATGCGCGCAGCCGTGTCGTTGCCCCGCTCATAGTCGGCCGCGTCGTTGTGCAGGTTGGTGCCGGCTTGGATCAGTAACGCCGCGAACAGCGCCGCCAGGGCGGCCAGCCAAGCCGGATGGGCGCCTTGGGACCAGGCTAGGGCGGTGCCGGCGATCACCGGCGTGGCGGCGATGGTCAGGGTCCGGGGCCGCGCCGCCTGCCACCACAGCCGCCAGCCGCGCGGCGCCACGATGATGGGTTCCGGCTTCATGGCCGCACCGCCGAATGCAGACAGGCGATGCCGAACGACACGTTGCGCCACGCGACGTCGCGAAAGCCGGCGGCCGTGAGCATCGTCGCGAAGGCGCGCTGGTCGGGGAAACGCCGGATCGACTCCACGAGGTAGCGGTAGGCCGAGGACTGGCGGGCCACGACGCCCCCCAGCCGGGGGATGACGAACCACGAATAGAAGTCGTAGAATGGTTTCAGCCAGAAGGAGGGCCGGGAGAATTCGAGACAGATGAACCGCCCGCCAGGTTTCAGCACCCGAACCGCCTCGGCCAGCGCCGCGTCGGGGCGCGTAGCGTTGCGTAATCCGAACGCGATCGTCACGAGATCGATACTGGCGTCGGCAAACGGCAGGGCTTCGGCTTCGCCGGCAATCCAGCCGATCCTCACCGCTGCGTCGCGTTCCCGGCAGCGGCCAGCGGCCATCATCGCCTCACTGGGGTCGCAGACCCAGACACGTCGGCGCGGATCGCGCGCCAGCAGGCGCGCCACGTCGCCGGTGCCGCCGGCCAGATCGACCGCGACCGTTCCTGCTTCCGTGGCCACGGAGCGGGCCAGCAGCCGCTTCCAGTGCCGGTGGAGGCCGAAGCTCATGAGATCGTTCATCAGGTCGTAACGCGGCGCCACCGCATCGAAGACGGCACGAATGCGGCTCCGGCGTTCTGCTGCCGTGACCGGCTCGGGCCCGAAAGTGCGACCGAGGTCTTCGCTCTCCTTTTGACCTTGCGTGTTGATAGCTGAAGAGGGTGCCAGAGCTGGGGCGGGAACGCAATGATCTGCCTCTCACCCCGGCAGCCGCGGCGAGGCCGCTAGAAGGGCCTTCGTGTAAGGGTGGGATAGAGCGGCGAACACGGCATCAGCCGGGCCTTCCTCAACGATCTTGCCGGCTTGCATCACGGCGACATGGCTCGCGATGTGGCGCACTACGGCGAGGTCGTGCGAAACAAAGAGCATCGTGAGGCCCATGTCGCGGCGGAGATCGGCGAGAAGGTTCAGGACCTGGGCTTGGATCGACACGTCGAGCGCGGAGACAGGCTCATCGGCAATCAGGAGGTCGGGTTCCAGAATGAGCGCGCGCGCAACAGCGAGACGCTGACGCTGGCCGCCGGAGAACTCGTGCGGGTAGCGGCGGAGGATGCGGGCGGAGAGCCCGACACGATCGAGCATGCGCGTGATGAGCGCGATGCGCCTGGCGGCGGGCATGGGACGGTGGACATGCAGCGGTTCGGCCAGAATTTGGGCCACGGTCATGCGGGGGTTCAGGGACGAGAAGGGATCCTGAAAGACCATCTGCACGCGACGCCGCAAGGGCCGCAACGCCGCTGTGTTCATCCCGGCATAGTCCACGCCGTCGAACCAGATGCCGCCGGAAGCCACGGGCACGAGGCCGAGGATGGCGCGGGAGAGGGTCGTCTTGCCGCAGCCGGATTCGCCGACCAACCCGAAAACGGTGCCGCGCGGGATCGACAAGGACACCCCGTCCACCGCGCGGGTGACGAACGGCGACCGGAACATGCCGCGCGGGTGAGAGAACACGACCCGGAGGTCGCGCAGTTCAAGCAGGCCGGAGGACATCGGCTCCCTCCTTCTTGACCCGGATGCAGGCGGTCAGGCGGCGATCAGGCGCGGGAGACGGCACAGGCCCCAATTCCAGTTCGGCGGTCGTTGCCAGCGAGCACGGCTCCTGGGCAAACGGGCAGCGGGGCGTGAACGGGCAGCCCGGCGGCAGCCGCAAGGGGTCGGGCGGCGTCCCGAGGATGGACTGCAGCGGCTCGCCCGGCTTGTGCGCAGAGGGGACCGACCGCAGCAGGGCGGCGGTATAGGGGTGCAGCGGCTGGTGGAAGATCGCCGGCACGGGTGCGGTTTCGACGGCCTGTCCGGCGTACATGACCATTACGCGGTCGGCGATGCCGTTGATCACGGCCAGGTTGTGCGTGATGAAGATGACGGCCGTGCCGTGTTCGCGGCGGAGGGTTTTGATCAGTTCGAGGATCTGCGCCTGCACGGTCACGTCGAGCGCGGTGGTGGGCTCGTCGGCGATCAGCAGGCGCGGCCGGGTGATCGTCGCCATCGCGATCATGACCCGCTGGCGCATGCCGCCGGAGAATTCGTGCGGATACTGGTTCAGCCGCGCCTCTGGATCGGCAATGCCCACGCCGCCGAGCGCCGCGGCCGCCTGCTTGAACGCCGCAGCCCTGGAGAGCCCTTTGTGCACGAGCAGCGGCTCAGTTAACTGCGTCGCAATGCGCAGGTAGGGATTGAGCGAAGTCATCGGATCTTGGAAGATCATCGCGATGTCGCGCCCGAGGATGCCGCGAAGCTTCGCGGCGGGCAGGCGCAGCAGGTCCTGACCGTCGAAGGCCGCTGCCCCAGACTCGATGCGCGCCGGGGGCATGGGCAGTAGCCCGAGCAGCGACAGGCAGGTAACGGACTTACCCGAGCCGGATTCGCCCACGATGCCGAGCGAGTCGCCGGGTTCGAGCGAGAAGGACACGTGGTTGACCGCCCGCACCACGCCGTGCCGCGTATGGAAGCCCACCGAAAGATCCTGGACGTTGAGCAGGGGCATGTCAGTCCTTAGCCCCCCGGACGTCGAGTGCGTCGCGCAGGCCGTCGCCCAGGGCGTTGAGCGCGAATAGTGTCAGCGAGAACAGCAGTCCCGGGAAGACCAGCAGCCAGGGATTCACTTCCATGGCCCGCGCGCCGTCGCCGATGAGGATGCCCCACGAACTCATGGGCGGCTGCACGCCCAGCCCGAGGAAGCTGAGGAACGCCTCCAGCAGCATCACACTTGGCACGGTGAGCGTCACGTACACCACGACCGGGCCGAGGGTGTTGGGCACGAGGTGGCGCAGGATGATGCGACGGCGCGACATGCCGATCGCCACGCAGGCCTCAACGAATTCCTGTTTCTTCAGGCCCATCACCTGCCCGCGCACGATGCGGGCCATGGTCAACCATTCCACTGCGCCGATGGCCACGAATAGCAGCACGAAGTTGCGTCCGAAGAGCGTGAGCAGGAGGATGACGAAGATCGTGAAGGGCAGGGCGTAGAGGATGTCGACGATGCGCATCAGCAGCATATCCGTGCGGCCGCCCAGGTAACCCGCGATGGCGCCGTACAGCACGCCGATGAGCAACGACACGGCAGTTGCGGCCAGCCCGACCGCAAAGGAGACGCGGCCCCCGACCATGACGCGCGTGAAGAGGTCGCGTCCGTTGTAGTCGGTGCCCATCCAGTGCGATAGCGAGGGCGGCGCGGCCCCGAGCTGGAGGTTGTCCGCCTCATAGCCGTAAGGCGAGAGGGCGGGGCCGATCAGGCAGAGCAGGGCAATGGCCACGAGCAGGAGACCCCCGGCCACGGCCAGGCGGTTCTTGCGCAGGCGCAGCCAGGCGTCGTGCCCGAGCGAGGTGCCCTTCTCGAGTTCGTCCGTGTCGGGTGTGCTCATTCGCCGAGCCTCAGCCGCGGGTTCATCAGGGCTTGCGCCACATCCACGAGCAGGTTCATCACGATCATCACGAAGCCGATGAACACCACGGCCCCGAGGATCAGGAAGTAGTCGCGGTTGAACGCGGCGTTGACAATGATCTGTCCGAGTCCCGGGATCTGGAAGATGCTCTCGACCACGAAGGTGCCGGTGATCAGGCCCGCGACGGCGGGGCCGAGGAAACTGACTGACGGCAGCAGTCCGCCCTTGAGCGCATGGACCAGGATGACCCGCGTGGGCGAAAGCCCCTTGGCGCGGGCCGTGCGGATGAAGTCCTGCGAGAGAATGTCGCGCATGCCGGCGCGGGTCAGGCGGGCCAGGTAGGCCGCGTAGCCGGCGCCCAGCGTGATCGCCGGGAGAATGCGGTCGCCGGCCGTGTTCCACCCCGCGACGTTGACCCAGCCCAGGGTCAGCCCGAAGAGTAGGAGCAGCAACGGCCCAAGTACGAAGCTGGGGAGGCAGATACCCGCCATGGCCAGGGTCATAGGCCCCGCGTCGGTCCAGGTGTTCGGGCGCAGGGACGCCACTATGCCTGCGCCGATGCCGGTGACAATCGCGAAGAGCAGCGCCCACAGGCCCAACTCCAGTGACACGGGAAAAGCCCGGGCGATGAGGGAGTTGACCGACTCGGTCGCGTGTTTGAATGACGGTCCCAGGTCGCCGCGGGCGACATTGGCAAGATAGCGGCCGTATTGGACGACCAGCGGCTTGTCCAGCCCGTAATAGGCGTCGAGTCGCCTCTGCACCTCCGCGCTGACCTGTTTTTCGCGGCTAAAGGGGCCACCGGGCGCGAGCCTCACCATGAAGAACGTGAGCGTCGCGATGACGAAGAGGGTGGGCAGGGCCTCGAAGAACAGGCGGCGAAGGATGAACTTGAGCATGCGGGGTCAGTCCGCCTTGAGTGAAACGAACTTGTAGGGATGGTGGTCGAGCTGGTTGGGATACCAGCCCTGCACGCGCGGGTGCACGAGGTCGACCGTCCGGTAGTGGTAGAGCGTCAGGATGGGCAGCTCGGCGGCGAGGATCGCCTCGGCTTTCTGGAAGGCCTCCAGACGCGTGGAACCGCTCGTGCGGCGGGCCTCGGCGATGGCCTGGTCGTAGGCAGGGCTGCTCCAACCCGTGTTGTTGTTACCGCCGTCGGTGACGAAGAGATCCAGAAATGTCATCGGGTCGTTATAGTCCGCCGTCCAGCCGGCGCGGCAGAGGCCGAAGCCCAGCTTGCGACGGGTATCCATGTAGGCTTTCCATTCCTGGTTTACCAGCGATACCCGTACGCCCAGATCGCGGTGCCACATTTGCTGGATGGCCTCGGCAATGATGCGGTGATTCTCGGAGGTGTTGTACAACAGTTCGACATCAGGAAAGCCCTGCCCACCCGGGTAGCCGGCCTCGGCGAGCAACTTGCGGGCCTCGTGCAGGGAACCGGTCAGTGCGGCGCGGCTTGTGAAGCCGGCGGTGTCGGGCGGGGTGAGGAAGAACGCAGGCATCTGGCCGCCCTTGAGGATGCGGTCGCAGATCAGTTGGCGGTTGACGGTGAGAGCGAAGGCCCTGCGCACCCGGACATCGTCGAAGGGCTTCTTGGTCACATTGAAGAGATAGTAGCCTGTCGCCAGGTAGGGATCGCTGCGGAGGAGGTGCGGATACTCTTTCTTGTAGGTGTCGAGCTTGGGAAGCGGCAGCGTGCTCGTGCAGTCAAGCTGGCCTCCCCGGAACATGCGCTCCTCGGTCTCAGCCTGTTTCACCGGGTAGAACTCGATGCCCGATAACTTCACCGTCGCGGCGTCCCAGTAATGGGGGTTGGGACGCACACGGATCACCTCGTTCACTTTCCAGTCCACGAGCTGGAACGCGCCGTTACCGACGAAGTTGCCGGGCTTGGTCCAATCCGTGTCGCGCTGGTCGATCCTGCCGTACTTGAGGATTGTCGCCTTGTGTACCGGGAAGAAACAGAAGTGGCTCTGTACGGCGAGGAAGTAGGCGGTCGGGGCTTCCAGCGTGATTTCGAGGGTCCGCTCGCCCTTCACCTTCACGCCGACCTCGTCAAAATTCTTGATACGGCCCTCATTGAACGCCTTGGCGTTCTTGATGATGTGGAGCATGTAGGCGTATTCGGCCGCAAGGTTCGGCGAGAGCAGCCGCTCAAAAGAGAAGCGGAAATCCTCGGCCGTCACCGGGTCGCCGTTGGACCACTTGCCGTTCTCGCGCAGGTGGAACGTGTAGACTGTTTCGTCGGGCGAGATCTCCCAGCGTTCCGCCGCGCCGGGGAGAGGTTGCAGCGTCTTCGGATCCTCGATGGTCAGGCCTTCCAGCAGGCTCATCAGGATGTTCTGTTCCATCACGCCGGCAACGAGGTGCGGATCGAGAGCCTGGGGTTCGTCACCATTCCCGAGGCGCAGGACATTGTCGTTTTTCTCCGGCTTGGGAACGAAAGGTTTGTCCGCCGAGGCGGAACTCCCGCCTTGTCTGCCGCACGATACGGCAACCAGGCAGATCAGGATCAGCGAACTCAAGCGGACGGCGGTGTTCATTGGGGCTCCATGGAAACGAAGGGCTGGCATTAGGCTTTCATGGTGAAAAGGTGCCAGAATCGGGCCAGACACGCAACCACACCCTGATGTCCGGCCCAAGACGGATGAATGAGTCGGTGGAACTTGAAGGCCAGCGGCCTCCCTGCTATCCTTACGTCTTCGTGGGCCTGTGACCAGGAAAGGATAGACCATGGAACGCAAGAGCGGCGTTTGGATTGCGACGACGGCAAAAGCGGCGTGGCAGGCGGGAGGTGCGCTGGGCACGACGCGGAGAGGCGACGCGAACCTGACGCTGGACCGGCGCCGTGACCAACTGTGGGAAGGTTTCGGCGGGTGCTTCAACGAGCTCGGCTGGATCGCACTCAAGGCGTTGCGGGGCGCGGACAGGAATCGTATCCTGGACGCGTTTTTCGACCCGGAGGACGGCTGCCGTTTCAATATCGCCCGTTTGCCCATTGGGGCGTCCGACTATGCCGCCGAGTGGTACAGCCACAACGAGGTCGATGGCGACCTCGAGATGAAGCACTTCTCGATTGCGCGGGACCGGCTGTACCTGATCCCCTATATCCGCGAAGCGCTTCAGCGACGGCCGCGTCTCAAGCTGTTTGCCTCGCCGTGGAGCCCGCCCACGTGGATGAAGCACCCCCGTGCCTATAATTACGGGACGATCAGCGCAAAGCCTGAGATTCTTGAGGCCTATGCCCTCTACTTTGCGCGATTCGTCAAGGCGTACCAGCGTGAGGGCGTGACCATTCACCAGGTCCACGTTCAGAACGAGCCGGTGGCCGACCAGAAGTTCCCCAGTTGCGTATGGACCGGTGCCCAGATGCGGGATTTCATCCGCGGGCATCTGGGGCCACGTTTCCGTCGCGAGAAGCTCGCGACGGAAATCTGGCTGGGCACTCTCAACACCGACGATTACAACGGCTACACCTTGGCCTGCCTGAGCGACCCCAAGGCTCGCGCGTTCATCGCCGGGGTGGGCTACCAGTGGGCCGGCAAGGGGGCGGTGCACCGCACTCATACGAGCTGGCCTGAATTGCGCATCTGGCAGACCGAGAACGAATGCGGCGACGGGCGCAACACGTGGGACTATGCCCGCTACGTATTTGGGCTCCTGCAGCACTACATCAGCAATGGCGCCAGTGCCTACGTCTACTGGAATATGGCCCTGCAGGAAAATGGCCTGAGTACGTGGGGGTGGAAACAGAACAGTATGGTCACCGTGGATCCGGCCGCTCGCACATGGCGCTTCACCCCCGAGTATTACGTGATGCGGCACTTCGCCCAGTTCATCGACAAGGATGCCTATCGGCTCCACCTTACGGGCGATTGGGCCGGCAACGCCGTGGCCTTCCTGAACCCCGACGACAGCCGCGTGCTTGTGGTCCAGAACCCGCACGCCGAGGCCCGGCGCATGGTTTTGTCCGATGGCGACCGGTTGGTGACGGCCATGCTGCCGCCAGACTCGTTCAACAGCATCGTGCTGTAGCAAGGCAAGATCGTCGGCACCAACGTGGCACGGGCATCCTGCCCGTAGCCGGCCACGGGCGGGACGCCCGTGCCACAAAAAGCAAACGCCTCGAACCTTGCGGTTCGAGGCGTTTGTGCGATTCGACTTGCAGTACGTCTAGCGCTTCGAGAACTGGAAGCGTTTGCGGGCGCCGGGTTGGCCGTACTTCTTGCGTTCCTTCATGCGGGCGTCGCGCGTCAGGCAGCCGCTAGCCTTGAGGACGGCGCGCATGGACGCGTCGGCCATGCACAGGGCGCGGGCGATCGCATGGCGCAGGGCGCCGGCCTGACCCACCACGCCGCCACCGACGAGGCGCGCCGAGATATCGAACTTCTCGCGGCTGTCCGTCAACTTCATGGGTTGCTCGATGAACTTGATGACGGCTTCAGTCTTGAAGTACTCCTCGGCCGTGCGTTTGTTCACCAACCACTTGCCCGTACCGGGCGTCAGTATTACCCGAGCCGTGGACGTCTTGCGTCGGCCGGTGGCATTGTATGTGAGGGCTTTTTCGACCACGTTTTTTTCCTCTCTCAATCGAGCTTGATCGTTTTGGGCGTCTGCGCGGCGTGCGGATGATCGGCGCCGGCGTAGACCTTCAGGCGTTTGATGACCGTGCGGCTCAGCGTGTTTCGGGGCAGCATGCCCTTGACCGCGTGTTCCACAATGCGTTCAGGGTGGCGCTCGCGGACGGTGGCTACAGCCGTGTCCTTGTTGCCGCTGCGGAATCCCGTGAAGCGGTGGTAGATCTTCTTTTCGTCCTTCGCACCCGTCAGCTTCACGTCGCGGGCATTGAGCACGATGACAAAGTCACCGGTATCGATGTGCGGCGTGAAAATCGGCTTGGTACGGCCGCGCAGCAGATTGGCGATCTTGACGGCCAATCGGCCCAGCGGCTTTCCTGCGGCATCCACAACGTACCAGGTACGCTTGATGTCATCCGGATTCGGCAGAGTTGTTTTCGTTGCCATGCGTTCAACCTTTCAGACCATGAAAAAGCGGGCCTGTTTACATCAAACAACCGGGTGTGTCAACGCCCCTTTTTGCGGCTACTTCTTTTCGACATTCAGAGACGGGCGCGTCAACTCCGGGTTGGCGTCCCATTTTCGTTCCGTATCCAGGGCTTGTTTGAAGTCGGCGACAGGGCAGCGCATCAGGACGTACACGTCGTAGAAGCGGATGGCGTTGTCGTTGCCGGAGAGCCGCGACCACAGGCCGGGGCGATAGCGCCAGACAGTGTAGACGAGTTGGGCTTCCTCGACGCCGTGAATGCGGGTCTGGGAGACATGGGTGGCCGTTGGTGTCCGGCTCTGGCGGGCGTCGACCGCCTGTGTGACATCCACGGCCTGGCCATTCATGATGGCTTGGGGAATATTGGGCATCCCGGTCTGGCTGACGTCGCGTTTGTCCGTCCGGTCGGTCCGGTAGGTGTCATCGGCGGCGACTCCGACGCGTTCGACCAGCTTTCGAATGGCGTCGTGGCGGGCGTCGCTGATGCCGTCTTCAAGCACGACACAGTAGGTCGAGATGCCGGGCGCGTAGATATAGGCGGAGGCATCGTAGTTCGTGGCCGCAGTGGGGTCGGCCGCCCAGGCCGGCGGCACGGCGCTGCCTTCGATCACGCGCAGGGAACCGCAGCCGGAGACCAGGAAGGCCGACGCCACGATGCTGCAGGCCGTACAAATTGATTTCTTCATGATCGGTCCTTCTAGTGAAGCAGGTTCCGCCACCACTGTTTGAACTTGCTGGGCGGCGGATCGGCCAGCTTGCTGTTCGACCAGCCTTTTTCCCACAAACCGCCTGCATCCGTGGCATTCTTGCGTCGATGGGACTCGGCCTCAATCTCCTCCGGCGAATCCAGCACGCGCGGCGTGATGAATACCACGACTTCCTGCCGGGCGTTATCATCGCTGCTGGAGCGGAACGGGATGCCGAGTAGGGGGATGTCGCCGAGGATCGGAATTTTGTTGTGCGTGAGTGTCTTTGTTTTTTCGACTAATCCGCCCAGGATGATCGTTTCGCCGCTACGCACCGCGATGGACGCGCTCATTTCCCGGCTGTTGATCGTGGGCCAGTCGCCCTGCCCGGCGATCGTCTGCACCTCGCCGAAACTGTCAATCTTCTGGTCGATTTCCATGACCACGAATTTTTTCTGGTTGATGTGCGGGGTTACCGAGAGCGTCAAGCCCACCTTTTGAAGGTCCACATTGGGCACCGATTGGTAGTTGGCCGTGCCACTGATGGCCTGATACGAGGTTCCCTTGTAGACGTATTTTTGTGACGAAACATCGATCTTGGCCACCTTGTTGTCGGTGGTCAGGATCACCGGCGAATCGAGCACCCGCGTGCGCGAATCGCTCGATGCCCAATGGACAACGGCGTCGAGGTTCAACCCGAAGTGCGTAAAATAATAGGTCAATCCCTGGCCGGCTGCGAACGTCGAGTTGAACGCCGTGGCGTCCTGCGGGCTTGCCGTCCCACCGCCACCGCCGCCGGCAAAGGCAAAGAGCGGGTTGCGCGAGCCGTCTGATTTTTGCGAGTAGGCGATCAGGGACCGCTGCACCCAATCGACTCCGCTTTGCATCTTGTCGTCCAGGTTGACGCTTAGGATCACCGCCTCGATGAGCACCTGCGATAGCATCACGTCCATGGACTTCAAGATATCCAGGATGGCGGCCATGTCGTTCGCGCTGGCCATGATGATCAGGCCGTTGGAGCGTTTGTCGGCAAGAATGCGGATGTTCTCCGCGGAGAGTTGCCCGATCTTGGTCTTGGTGTCGCCGGTCCGCGTGGGCGCCAGCGCGGCAGCCTCGCGTTGCTGCTGCAGGTACTCCTGCAACGGAGAGCTCTTGGCAGGCTCGGCCGGCTGGCTCGTCTGGCCTGGCATGCCGGGCGTGGGGGTGGCGGCCGGGGTCTTTGTCTGGTCCTTGGTCGCGCTCGCGGCGGCGCCGATCAACGTGTTCAGCATGGCCGCCACGACCTCTGAATCCGCGTATTCGAGGCGGACCATGCGGACGCTGACATCGGGAGCGGTGGCCACGTCAAGAGCGTTCACGATTTGTTCGAACAGGGGCATGTTCTCGATCCGCGTAATGATGATGAGCATGCCCGTACGATCATCGGCAATGACCTTGACGTTGCCGCGGATCATGCTGATCTCGTCGGCGGTGGCTTCGGTCACGGCAGCGGCCCCGGCGGCGGTCGGCATGGTCGGCCGGGCCCTGATGACGCCGGGGATAATCGCCGGCACCGCCGGCGTGGTATTGACGCCGGGAGGCCCGGAATCCCGCAGGCTTTTGATGCTGGTCTTGTCCTTGTCTTTCTGGTCGGCAATGATCTCTTCCAGCCGGGCCTTGATCTCCGACGCCTTGGCATAGCGGATCCGGATGATGTTGATTTTCTCCTTCAATTCGATGGGTTGGTCGATCTGTTCGAGCACTTCCTTGATGCGGTTGATGTTGATGGTCGTGTCGGCAATCATCAGGGAGTTGATTCGCTCCAAAGTGAGGATCTTGCCGTACGAGTGGATCAAGCCCTGAATGGCCTTCAGCGCTTCGGCGGGATCGATGAACTTGAGGGGAACGATTTCGCTGATTAGTTCGTCATTTTCGGGGTGTCGGACCTGCTGCCATGTGTTGGTCTGGATGGTCAGGCCTTCGACTTGGACTGAGGCGATCGGGACGACCTTGACGAATTTCTCGCCCACCTCGACGAGCCCCACGTTGTTCATGCTGAGGACCGTCTTGATGGCCTGCATGGCCTCCGGGATGGTTAGCTCGCTCTGGCTGCGTAACGTCACGGTGGCATTAATGCTGGGGGCCTGAAGGAGCGTTCGGCCTGTCAGGTCGCTGTAGAACTGCAGCACCTGCTCAAGTGGCGCGGCGTTGAACTTCAGAGCCACGGTCTTGTTCGTATCGCCCGGTTTTGGGGGCATGACACCACCCAAAGCCGACGAGGCCGGGCGCAGGACTTCTCGACCGGTCATCGAGGGAGGCATCAGGGGTTGCACCCGTGGAAGAGTGGGTGCGGGGCCTGGCGGAATGGCTGGAGGCGTCAGGGCCGGGGGAGTAACAGCAGGGGGCGTGGCAGCAGAGGGCTTCGCCGGTGCGGGAGCCGGGGGCGCAACCGGGGGCGTGGGAATGGCGGCGTCCGGGTTGTCCTGAGCCGAAACGGATCCAGCCACGGCGAGCATGAGAACGACGGCCGTAGCCACGCACAAGATCCTGTCAAGACGTGCGTTACGCTTGAAACTCATTTTTCCTGGCCTTTGGGTTCTGGTTTCTTCGCCGGAGTCGCTGAAGGCGTTCGCGAATATGAACAATAGACCGTCAAACTACCACGCAATACCTTCTTTTCGTTGGGCGAAACCGTCAACTGGCTTACATCGAGGATAGCATCCTCGTTCTGGAGATCAAAGAGGAAATGCACCAATGCGTCGAGCTTGCCTTCCCACTTGCAGTTCACGGCGAGTTCGTGCATATCGCCCTTCTGGGCCTCCTTTTCGACTTCACGCGAGGGCAGAACAAGGCCGTTGGCGCTCGCCAGTTTTTCGATGCGGATCAGCAGGTCGGCGGTGACATCCTTATCGGCGGGGTATTGCGGCAGTTTCTTGCGGAATTCGGCCAGCTTTCGGTCCCACAAAGGCCCTTGGGATAGGAGGTGCTCGGTCGCCTGAACCTTGCGCGCGGCCTCGGCCTGTTTGCCGCCCAGATCTTTCCATTCCTTGATTCGGGGCTGGGCCAGGAGATAGGTAACACCGAAGAGTGCCACGACGCCCGTGACCCAGAGCAGCGTCATCTCGCGCGGGGAAACCTTCATGGGCTCCCTCCCGGCAGTGCGGCGGTGATCTTGAATACTTCCTTGTTGCCGCCGGACCCCTTAAAGGTTCTCGGCAGGTCCGTGGAAGTGAAGAGTTTGGATTTCTCCATCTCCTTCTTGAAATCGTAAACGAGCGTCACGGCATCGGCCTCGCCGGATAATTCGACCGACTTGCCCTTGCGGTAGGTAAACGACTTCAGTTCCATGCCGGGCGGAAGCAGATCGCTGACCTCGCGCAGGCATTCCAGGGCCGAATGGGACCGGTTGACGTATTGCTCCAGCCCCAGGACGCGGTCGCGCGTGGCTCGGACCCCGTCGGCGGGGCCTTTCATCTCGTCCATGCGTGCATCCAGTCGGGCCAGCTTCAGCTTCTGGTACTGGAGACCGCCGAACAGGACTGAGACCGCGAGCACCCACACGGCAAGCAGGCTGGCGGAAACGGCGAGCAGGCGGGCGCGCGAACGGCGACGGACCTCGTCCTCATGCCACGCGGGCGGCGCAAGATCAAGCCGCCCGGGCCCGGCATCAGCGGCCCGGCGGATGAGCCCCTCGGTCAGCGGCGGCAGTGAATCGAGCGCGTATGACTTCGCCGCGAGGTCGAAGGGGGACTGAAACTGCCGGATCAAGGTTTCCGCGAACTCGCCGCCGCGATGCCATACGGCGATCTCGGCCAAGTGCTCGCCGGTACGTTCGAGATCGACGGCGGTCAGGGTATAGACAGTTTCGCGGGCGATTTCCTCGGCGGCCTCCTCGGGCGGCAGTCCGTCGAGCCCGGTCAGCGACCGCATGGCAAGGGGCACGCCCGCTGCCGTCACGATGATATCGGTACAGGTGTCGTCCAGAATCAGGATCGCCTGCGCCCCGGTCTGGTGAATATGCCCGGCATCAGTCAACAGCCTCCACCAGCCCAGAAGATTCAAGTCCACGCGCTTGGGTTGGAGACCGGCCGATTGGAGGGCCTTGCCCAGCAGGTTGATGCCCTCGGTCCGGATGGCGCTTAGCAGAACGCGGGCCCGGCCCTCCCGCTCGGAGAAGAGTTCATAAGAGATGGCGGACTCTTCGGCGGGAAAGGGGGAGAACTTATCGACCTGCAGATCGACCATGCCGCGGAGTTCGTCGGGTGCTGCGGCGGGGAGGTCAACCACCCGCAGGAGGACCCACCCGGCAGGGATGCCGATGGACGCCAGGGCGTTCAGCCGGCCGGTCGCTCCGCGAATTTCGGCAACAAGCCGGTCGGGGTCGGCGCGCAGCCCGTCAAGGATGGTGACCTGACCCTCGCCGAGGGTCAGGTCGGCCTGGTGCCGCTCGGCTACCGCCGCCGCGTCGCCCGCCGGGCGCGGCACCGCCCATTCAAGCGACTTCGCCCGTACCGCGACCCCTGTAAGTGACTTGCCAGACATGGCTTGTTACAAATGAACCGATGACACGAGTTTCTGTTCAACGCCGTGGACCCGACCTACTGACTTGATGCGCAGAACCTGAGACGCTGTGCCAACGAGCGTTTGCAGGCGCGCGCGATCGGTCGGGTTCATCGAGCCCAACTCCGGAACCCTCGCCAGGAGATTGTTGGCATCCGTAAAGAAACGATCCTCATCGATTTGTCCGCCGGCTGTCAACCCTTCTCTCTCCGCGATGATGGCATCGGCCTTCTGTTCATCGATACCCGGGAGGGTGAGCAGCACGCGTTTGCCGGCGGCATTGATGTTGACCTGCTGGCCGGTGTCGGGCTGGGCTGTGAGCAGGTCAGCGACGCCCGACAGGACCGCGCCATTGGTCTCGCCCTCGACCAGTGGCCCGCCGTAGAGCATGGGGCGCTCCCAGCCCCTGATAAGAAGAAGTTCGTCGATGGTGTCGAGGTTGGCGGCAATGCCCCCGTGGCCGCGGGCCTTGTAGGGCGGGTCAAGCTTCGCGTAGTAATCATCCGTTTCGGCGCCGTTGACGCGCGGTGTATCATCGGCATCGCGCCAGTCGTCGAAGCTGTCGATCAATTCGCTCCAGTGTTCCTCGGGAATGCCGCCGACCTGGAGAACGCGTTCCCAGTCCTCGTCCGTCAGGGAATTGATGTTGCGGAGGGCCGGCTCGGGGGTAATGTCGAGAATGATCGTGCCCTCTCCGAGCTGGCCGGTCAGCCCGATGATGGCGTAGCCCTGTTTCAGACGCTTGGCGTCGTTGTACCAAGGCTGCCCTTTGAGCTCGTCGCTGTCGGTCTTTCCCTGGATCTCGGCGGTGTGGGCCAGCAACATTTTGGCCCACTCGAGGCCGGCTCGGGCCAGGTACTCGGCCTTTACCTTCTTGCGCAGGTGCGACACGACCCGGGCTTCGATGTGCATGTCGAAGGCGAAACCGCTGATCAGGACGGCGAGGACCGCGATCACCCAGAGCACGAGAATCAGGGCCGAGCCGCGCCGGTTCATTTCATCCCCGCATTGGCGATCGGAATGTCGACCCAGCGCTTCATCTCGATCGGCGGCAGGTCGGAATCCAGGGGCTTCAGGTACAGCGTTAGTTCGACAAAACGCGGGACATGATTGGATTGATTGTCGACCGCGCCGATCTTGTCCTCCCACGTGTCGAGCCAGTGCAGGGTGTCGTTCTCGAAATCGTTGGTCGCCACGCGGACGTTGAACCCGACGACCCGATCGGACAGGATCTGGGGCGGAAGGTCCTCGGGGTTGAAGTTGTCCGGCTGGAGATATGTGTCGCCCCAGGCCGTGTAAACGGCGCCCCGCTTTCCGGTATCCTTGTCGGTGCCGATGAAGAACTTGACCCGGTGGAAGGTTTTGGCGAGAGGGGAATCCTCGCCCACCAGGTCAGCCCCCTCCTTGACCCAACTGATGGAATCCTGGGCTGCCGCTCCGTTGCCCTGGTCAATCAGGCTCAGCCCATCGTTCCGGTCGCGGTACCGGGCCTGCCTGAGCCCTCCGATCAGTTGCTCGACGACAAAGTCGCCGTGGTGCAGATCCTGGCTCAACTCCGTGCCGCGCTGCCACGCCCTGCTGACGGTCGAGAAGACGGTGAAGGTCAGGACCGAGACCACGACAAGCAGGGCGACGGCGACGAGTAACTCGACGAGGGTGAACGCGGCCCTTCTCACGGGGCGTTCTCCAGGTCGTTCGTGTAGAAGAGATAGGACAGCACTTCTTCGGAGGATTCGCGGCCGCGCGCGGACCAGGCCACCCGGGTCTTGACGACGACCAGATCCTTGAGCGTCGCGCTGCGTTCGCCTGACCGGGTGAACGTGTAGCCATTGTCGTAGTCGACGGGGCCGACGTTCAGGTTGATGACCCGATCCTTGCTGAGGAGCGGGTCCTTGGTCACCAGGAGCGGATGCTCCAGTTCGCCCATGTCCAGGATGCGACGGGCTGCGTAGTAATTTTTGGACAGCCGCACCACCCCCAGGCACCGCGAAACGGCGGTCATCAGGACCCCGGCGCTGGCGGCCAAGATGGCAAGTGCAAGCAGCACCTCGACGAGCGTCAGTCCGGCGCGGGGAACCAGTGAACGGTGAACAGGGAACGGTGAA
Source organism: uncultured bacterium (assembly GCA_903895695.1). GTDB lineage: Bacteria > Verrucomicrobiota > Kiritimatiellia > CAIKKV01 > CAITUY01 > CAITUY01. The sequence goes on along the minus strand of CAITUY010000130.1, from coordinate 4,850 downwards.
GAGTGAAGAGTGAACGGTGAACGGTGAAGAGGGCTGCGAACGCTCAACGCCCAACGTTTAACGTTGAACGTCCAACGGGGACGACAGGTGGCCTGCCGACTTGGGCGTTGAACGTTGGGCGTTGGACGTTGAAAGTTCGGCATTTCTGAACCCTGAACCCTGAACCCTGGCCCCTTCTGCTTCATCGATCGTCGCGCTCCGAGGATGGGGTGGAGAGGGCGTCGACGCGAGTCAACGTGGCAGCGCCATTCTCGTCGACCAGCCGGACGACGTACGGCAAGCAGCGGCCGTTGCTGCGGTAGATGACTGTCACGGTGCCGGTCGATTCGCGGCCCTGGTGCTCGACTTCGATGTAATCGATCCGGACGTCATCGAATTTGCGGTAGACGCTTAGGCCGGGGGAGAGATGGGGCGGCGCGTCATTAGTATCCGGGCTCGATGCGGCGTCCCGGTCGGAGTCGCCAGCCGGTCGGTCGTTTGGCGGGGCAGGCTCCGACGGCGTGGCGGGGCTGGGCCCGCCGTAGCGGGGAGTGACCCCGACGGTGGATTCGTTCATGTTGAACGTGAGTTTCATTTCCTGTTCCCCGAGCAGGGCCATGCTGCGGGCGTAGCGGCCGGCCTGGACCAGCGTCCCCGTCGCCACCCGCAGCCGGTTGCCCCGGATGGACTTGACCAGGTAGGGCATCGACACAAGGGTCAGAATCCCCATGATGGCCAGGACCGTGAGCACCTCGACGAGGGTGAAGGCGCGGCGGCTAGGTAGGACATGCTTACGAACGTCCAACGCCCAACTCCGAACGTCCAACATCGAACGCCATGCAACGGGTCGAAGCACAAGAATCGCCTCCTGTTTTCACGTTCGGCGTTGAGCGTTGGGCGTTGGACGTTGGAAGTTCACGCCTAATTCGTGATGTCGTCCGCCGTGCCCAGTTGCAGGTCGGGACCGCCGGAGCGAATTTCGACGTGCCCTTCCTTGGGTGTGTACTGGAAATCATTGCCCCAGGCGTCCTTGGGCATGCGGCCATCGCGGATATAAGGGCCGTTCCAGTTGCCCTCGCTGCCCTTGGTAAGCAGGTTCTGGAGGCTGGAGGGGTAAGCGCCGTTGTCAACCTCGTACATGTCGACAGCCGTCAGTACGGCCTGGATGCTGGTGCGTGTAGCCGCGATGTTCGCCCGGGCTGTCTTGCCGCTGATACTGACCACAGCGACACCGGCCAGGATGCCGAGAATGGCCACAACGAGCAGGATTTCCACCAGCGTGAAACCGGCTCGGGAGTCGCGGGAGTCGGACCGGAGCAGAAGCAGGGACTTAAGTGCTGTCATGGCAGGTTCCTTTCTGAGTCGTATAGCGGTCAATATGGTACCATGTCCTCACCATCGTGAACACTGAACACCGAACACTGGATTCCGTCCTAAACTCCCAGTCCGTTCGTCATGTTGAATACCGCCATCACGATGCTGACGGCCACAAACCCGACGAGCACGGCGACGACCACGATCAGGATCGGTTCGAGGGCTGTGGTGAAGATCTTCACATTACGGCTGAGTTCATTTTCGTAACGGCGGGCGATATGCTTGAGCGCCCCGGCCATGTCGCCGGTCTGTTCGCCGATGGCCAGCATGTCGGTCATCAGCGGGGGAAAGACCTTGCCGGCCGCCAGGGGGCCGGAAATCGTCGTTCCATCGGTGACGCGGTCGCGCGCCTTGCGGATTTCCCCGGCGATGATGACGTTGCCGATCGTGTCCTCGACGATCCCGAGCGCCTGGAGCACAGGCACGCCATTGGTCAGGAGCGTGCTGAGTGTGCGGGCGAAGTTGGCATAGGTGCTCGAGGCGATGATGCCGCGGATGAACGGCGTCTTGAGCTGCATCCGGTGCCAGCGCTGCCGCCCTTTCTCGGTGCGCACGTACCGGTTGAACAGGATGAATCCGCCGATCATGAGCCCGATCATGAGCCAGCCGTAGTGCAGCAGTCCGCCGCTCAGCGCGATCAGCATGCGCGTCGGCAGCGGAAGCGCGGCGTGGCCCAGTTCCTCGAAGATCGCCGAGAATTTGGGGATCACGTAGACCATCGAAAAGATCATCGTGGCAAACCCCATCGTGAGCACGATTACCGGGTAGACGAGCGCCATGACGACCTTTTCCTTGAGGTCCTGGATGCGTTCGTAGTGCTCCACCAGGCGGTTCATGACTTCCGCGAGCGCGCCGCTGGCTTCACCGACGCGGATCATGCTGACGTAGAGCGACGAGAACGATTCGGGATGCTTGGCGAGGGCATCGGAAAGGCTGACGCCCTGGACGATCTGGTCGCGCAGGTCGCGCACGATGTCGTCGCCCGGACCGCCGGTCTTACGATTGGCCAGGGTGGTTAGCGCCACACCGAGCGTCATGCCCGAGGCCAGGAGATCGCTGAGTTCCGTGGAGAACGTCAGGACCTCGCCGGTCTTCATGCGTTTGCGCCGGCTGAACGCGAGCTTGAAGGCGGCCTTGGCCGCCGCCGGCTTGGGAGTGCCGGCCGCAGCGGCTGGGGCCGGGGTGCTTCCACCGGCCACGATGGATATCGGAACCAGCCCCATGCGCTCGACTTGCCGCGTGGCCGAGATCCGGTCATTGGCCTCGACCGTGCCCTCCTGGCGCTGGCCGGCCTTATCCCGGGCCTTATAAGTGAAAACGGTCATGGAGGAGTGCGGAAGGGTTGATGGTTAATGGTTGATGGTGGAAGGGCGAAGGAGATGTTTACCGTTCACTGTTCACTCTCTTCACTCCGTCTCCTCGGTGACGCGGAGGACTTCCTCGACGGTGGTCATGCTTTCCAGCACCTTGCCCCACCCGTCGTCGCGGAGGGGGATCATGCCCTCGGCAATGCCTTTCTGCTTAATGGCATTTGATGACGAGCGCTGCAGGATGAGGGGTTCGATCCCCTCGGTGATCTGCAGCACCTCGTAAATGCCCATGCGGCCCCGGAAGCCCGTGGAGCGGCATTTCTCGCAGCCCACGTTTTCGCAGATTGGTGTGGTCGCGAGCCGATCGACCGGGAACCCGGCGCTTTTCAGGAACACCTCGTCCGGCTTGAACGGCCGCCGACACACCTGGCAGAGCCGGCGCACCAGGCGCTGGGCAACCACGGCCTCAAGCGACGACGCGACCAGGAACGGCTCGACACCCATGTCCAGCAGGCGCGTGATGGCACCCGCGGCATCGTTGGTGTGCAGCGTGCTGAACACCAGGTGACCGGTGAGGGAGGCGCGGATCGCGATTTCCGCGGTTTCGAAATCGCGCACTTCCCCGATCATGATGATGTCGGGATCCTGGCGGAGGATGTGGCGCAAGGCCGTGGCGAAGGTCAGGCCGATCTCCGTCTTCACGTTGATCTGGTTGATGCCCGCCATTTCGTATTCGATCGGGTCCTCGACCGTGATGATGCGCTGGTCGATGGTGTTGATCTCGTGCAGATAGGCGTAGAGCGAGGTCGATTTGCCCGAGCCGGTGGGGCCGGTCACCAGGATGATCCCGTTCGGGCGGTCGATCAGCTTGCGCATGATCGCGTAGTCGCGCTCACGCAGTCCGAGTTCCTTGAAGCCGATGAACTCCTTGCCGCGCATGAGCAGACGAAGGCTGACGCTTTCCCCGTATACCGTGGGCATGGTCGAGACGCGGATATCGATATCCTCGCCCTGAATGCGCATGCCGATGCGGCCGTCCTGCGGCAGGCGCTTTTCGGCGATATCCATGTTGGCCATGACTTTGATACGCGAAATGATGGCGGCCTGGAAGCGGCTGAGTTGGGCCGGTAGCGGCGTCTGGTGCAGCACGCCATCCACCCGGTAGCGGATGCGAAGCTGGTTCTCCATGGGCTCGAGGTGAATGTCGGTCGAGCGCTCCTGGTAGGCCTCCCAGATGATCTGGTTCACGAACCGTACGATCGACGCTTCCTGGTCGAGTTCGCTGAGATCGGTCTTCAGCAGCGATTCCTCGGGGGCGACCTCGATGCGGTTGCCGTCCTGCATCAGTTTTTCGACCGTGTCCGCGCCGACGCCGTAGAACTTCTTGATCGCCGAGGCAATGTCGGCGTGGAGCGCCAGGGCGAGTTTGACGCGCATGCCGGACGCCAGGCGCAGGGCGTCGACCAGTCCGCCGTCAAAGGGATCGTTCGTGGCGACCTGCAGGGCGCCGTTCTGGATCGCCAGGGGGATGACGTTGTACTGGAACACGGCCCGGGTGGGCAACTTCTCGAGGATCGCCGACTCGATCGTCATGGATCCCAGGCGGACAAAGGGTACATGCAGAAGCCCGGCCAGGGCCTCGAGGAAGGCGTCCTCGGGAACGGTCCCTTGGACCACGGCAGCCCGGACGATCGGCATGTCGTTCTGTTGCGCATGCTGTTGGAGCGCGGCGATTTGCGCGTCCGTCAGCAGACCGGTACGCTTCAGCAAACCCGTAAGACTGGTTGGCAGTGTGGCGGTCATACGTAGGCATCAGGATAGGCGGGACGGCGGGTGAAGTCAACCCACCCGCCAGTAAGGAAAATCGCCGGTTCTTGGACGTTCTTTTTTTAGACGCGGACGTTGACCGCGTCATCCCTGTCACGCGCCAGTCTCACCGCGCCCAACGTGCGCGGCTACAGTTTGGGCGCCAAGGATCGCAGATGCGCCCCCGCCAGTAAGGAAAGTCGCGGTTGGTTTGCACCTTTTCGGCCGGCCCTCTGACTTCCGGGCGAGACGTTAAGGAAGCCCTCGTGAAACGCGGCGAGACTGGCCAATGGCCCGTTGAAGAATGGGCACCACACGATTCCCGGCTCGCGAGGACGCTCGCCCTCCCGGAAGAAGCTGATCTCTTGGTGTTATGGGAGG
>CAITUY010000129.1 GCA_903895695.1 uncultured bacterium | reverse complement strand
TTTTCATTTTGGTTTAGTTTCGTTCACGAATCCGGTGCAGTTCGTTGGCGCATTCCTGCAAGGCCGCGGTGTTGCGGTCGATGCAGACGGCCAGCTTGAGCGTCGTTTCGTTTTGGGTGTTGGTGATTTGCGTGAGGGCGCCGTGATGCTCCTCGCGCAGTTGTTTGTGGTCGGCGATCACGGCCTGTAATTGTTTGACCAGCCAGTAGATGACCACGCCGCAGAGCAGGAGCAGCAGGCAGAACGCGGCCAGAAAGAGCCAGTGGTCGTTCATGCCGGCGGCATGGTCCACCACGCGGAGAAAATCGGCGGCGTTCATGTTGGTCATGATTCGGGGCTGGCAAAGGTTTTCTGGCCGACCAGGGACCAGAGGGTCCGGGAGAGGTCGAGCTGGGACACGATGATGTTGCGGCGGAGGTTGCCGTTAGTTTCCACGACGTAATCACCAGCGCGCGGCTGGTCGATGCCCGTCAAGTCTGCCGCCAGGATCAGGAGCAGTTCGTCGCCGGGCTTGATGGTGAGGCCATCGACTTTGGCGGCGGGCACGGGCAGCGCGAGCAGGGAGACGGCGGCGCTTTTGTCGGCGGCGCGGTAATAGGTGGCGGCGACCACGGCTTCGGCGTAGAGCTGGAAGATCAGGGCGCTGGCGCTTTGGCCGAAGTTTTGCAAGCGCAGTGCGTTGGGATGGGTGAGGTCGCTCATGCACAGCGCCACGGAAGCGGCGTTGCGCAAGCTGGACCTGATTGATTTCGTGCCCGATAGCGAGGGCAAGGCGCAAATCCGCACCTTCCAGGGGCGGCGGGTCGTCGTGGACGACAACCTGCCGACGCGGGCGGGCACGACCGATGGCGTGGTCTATACCACGTTCCTGTTCGGGCCCGGTGCGTTCGCCAAGGGCGCCGCGCCGCTGGATTCCGCGCCGTTGCAAGGCGGCTTCGGCACCGAAGGCGTCGAACTGGCCCGCGTGCCGCTCGACAGCGATTCGGTGCTCATCAACCGCCGCCGCTACATCCTGCATCCGCGCGGCGTGAAGTTCACCAGCACCAGCGTCGCGGGCGACACGCCCACGAATGCGGAACTGGAAACGGGCACCAATTGGGTGCGTGTGTTCGAGAACAAGAACGTCCGCATTGTGGCCATCGAGCATAATAACTGAGTGCGTCCCTCACCCCATCCCTCTCCCATCCGATGGGAGAGGGTGCCCGTAGGGCGGGTGAGGGTTCTCTGACTTCTTTCCCATGAACAAACCTGTCGCCCAACTGCAACACCTGCTCAGCCTGCAAGGCGTGCCTGCCGTGAATGTGCTTCGCCTTGGCGGGGCCAATGTGCCCGATGGGGACACGATCACCATCGGCGGGCGGGTCTATGAGTGCGACGACCAGAAGGCGGAGACGATCCCCGCCGGGCATGTCCGCGTGCCGGTCTTCATCGGCTGCGCGGAGGCCACGCTGGGCTTCTGCGACACGCAGAATGTCGTGGATGGGAACACCGTGACCATCGGCGGTAAGGTGTACACGTTCAAGGCGACGCTCTCGAACGTGGACGGCTACGTGAAGATCGGGCCGACGATCCATCGCTCCATTTACAACCTCGTGGCCGCCGTGAATGTCGGCTACCCGGATTTGATCGAGGAACCGGCCTGCTACGGCGAGAAAAACGACGTGGGCGAAGGCGCGGGCGTCGCCTACGCGGCGGCCACGACGCGCAACCCGGCCAACGTGAATGCCGGCTACGGCAACGACTACGACTTTTGGCTCGTTCATTGGCCGGGCGGCGCGGTCGGCGGCACGGTGACGCTGGCGGCGACGCTCGCGGGTAACGGCCACTGGGTTGACGACCTGACGACAATGGATGGTCCTGAGCCGCCCAGCGTGGCGCAGTTCGGCCCGGCGCTGGCCGCCGCGCTCAACAACGATCCCGCCGGGCCGGTCTTCGCTGAAGTCGTCTCCGCTTCGGAAATCCTGGTGTGGAGCCGGCGTTGCGGCGATGTGCGCCTCCCCTGCGCCGCGAGCTTCACGGACCCGTTGAACGTGTGGGACGAAGCCACGCTGATGGGCGGTCCTGCGGGCCGCGACGAACTGGCCCCGGTGGTCGGTGTCCGGCGCGTCGTCAGCGCGGCAGAGGCGAGCGCCACGCGGTTGCATGTGGTCCTCGGCTTCGTCCCCACGGGCGCGGTCGTGCAAGTCTCCGATGCAGGCGCGTTGCTGCCCTTTGACGGCACCGTGGCAATCACGGGCCGCCGTGTGACCGTGAGCGCCACAGGCGACGTGGATTTGACGGCGGGCCGCGTGGTTGAGGTGCTCGCTTTTCGATGAAGGAACCCACCATGAACCAACTCTATCCGATCATTCGCCGCGTCCGCCGTCCGCTGGTGCCCGTGGATGAGACAGCGGCGGCATGTGGGGCAGGTGACGCGCCAGTTCTGATTGTCACCTGTCCGCAAAGTGTCCGTCACCCAATTGTCACTGTACAGGTACTGTCCGTTCTGGCCCAATAGCGCCTCGTGCAACCTACGGGGCCATCGTCCCAACGTCCGCCGCCGCTGCCTTTCACCGAAAAGGAGCTGCGGTCCTGGCGGCGGCTGGAGGACTTCCGTAACGCCCTGGCCACCGCCCTGCTCGCCCAACCGGAAGCGGTGCGCCGCCCCAGCCCGGAACG
>CAITUY010000128.1 GCA_903895695.1 uncultured bacterium | reverse complement strand
CGGAGTCAAAAGGTCAGGCGGCCAGCATCGAGGCAGAGCCGTGCTCCCCGGACGACAACGCATTTCCTTATGTCGTCCGGTGCTGCTCACTGCCGTTCGCTGAAGCCGCGTGGAAATCATCGGCCGGAGGAACGTCGACTGGTAAGGCCCAGCACTTCCCCCCGAAGGGCGGCAACGGCGATTTCGAGCCGGGCCCCGGGCCTTCCTGCCCGCCCGGCGGCTGCGGCAGTTGCGAGTTCAATTAGTCCCGCGCCGCTGGTCGCGGCGGACGTCTCTCGTGAACTTTCCGGCGGCGTAATCCCGGCGCCACGCGGTCAGATCGAAAGCCGGCAGGGACTTCAGGGTATCGTAGATCTCCGCGGGGCAAGCGTAGCCCAGCCGCCTGAAGTAGCCGGCGAGGTCGGCCTTGGCGTTAAGCGAGTAGCGCCGAACGAATTCAGCCTGCCGCCGGGGCTCCGGCGTCTTGGGCGGATTGGGCCTCGCCTGATACGAGACCAGCGTTTTCTGCAACGGCTCCCAGCCGTACGCGTGGAGCAGCACGATGAACGCGGCGAGCTGGTCGAAGAAATCCATGCTGGGAGGCTCCCCAAGGCGGCGGTCGAGCGCCTTCAGCAGCTTCGGCGGCTCGATGTCGGGGTGGCCGGCGCCCCTCGGCTTGCCGACGATATGCTCCATGCAGTAAAGCGAGAAGAAGTTGACGGTGACCTCCGTCTGGCCGGAGAATGTCCAGTCGGCGGACTGGTGATTGTGGCCGAGTTCATGGAAGAAGCCCCAGTCGCCCTTGGCTCGCAGCTTGGCGAGGTCGGTGATGTCCGGCGCCGAAGCGATATCGCACATGAAGGGATAACCGGCGTGCATCCAGCCCGCACTGATCTGGCGGTCGGGCACGACGCGCTCTTGCGCGGTCCGGACAGGCCAGCCGACGAGGCCGTCCTCGGCGGCGACCACCTTGTCCCACCACTCCAGCAGGGGGGCGGGGTCGTCCATGGCGCGGAGCTGCGCCGCGGGAACATGCAGGATCATGTTGCGGCCGACCAGTTCGCCCCACGGCGCGGGCGCGCCGCGGAGCTTGCGCCACTGCTCGGCGGAAGTCTTTCCGAGCACGAAGGACGGCTCTTCCACCGCGTTGGCGAAGCGCAGCTCGATGCTGAGGTCGCTCGGAGCGCTCCGGCCCGCGACGTTCTTGACCGACACGAAGATGGGCCCGCCGAACGCGCTGGCGACGTGCGTCGTCCCCTGCTGGAGAGGGAACGCGCGCGCGATCGATGGGAAACGCCTCCACTCGGTGATCTTGTCGCCGAACAGCCTGTCGGTGTGGCAGCCGATACGAACCTCCATCGCCATGCCCTCGGGCAGCGCGGCCGTCGGGGTGACGGTCACGATCTCTCCAGCATCGGCGTAGAGCCCGGTGCTCTGCCAGGGCTCTTTCGTTCCGCTGTACATCGCGGCGGCCGGACCATGCATCTTCGGGCCGTGCACGACGACGACACGGGTCACGCGGGGCGAGCCGGCGGGCGCGACCCCCGGGAAATCCGCCGCCGCCGGATGCGCGCGGACCTGCGCGGACGGCAGGGCCATGTACTCGTCGATCTGCCGGATCAGCTGCTTCTTCACGGCCGGATCGGCCGGCACGGTGAACGGCGCCTTCGCCGTGGGTTCGACGGCCTCGGCCGGCGGCGGCGCGGCGGTCGCTGCGGCCGCGAAGAACGACAGCGCGAAGCACCCTGCGGGAAGGATCATGCCAATCCTTCCGGCGACGATGACTCCCACGTCGGATAGGCAACCTGCCGCCTGGAGGCGGCATCGGCCGAGTTCATGGTTGCCCGACATCCAATAGTTATTGCAACACTTGACGAGAGTTGACGTCTTCGTGCCTGAGTCATTTAATAGACAGAACTTTCCGAACTACTTTTGAGCTGGCATAGCCCAGTAACAGTCGCCTCATTCCGGGGTAGGGTCACTCATTGGCAGTTCTTACCCTTGGACTCCTACAGTTTCTTGGGGGGACGTCATCGGCGGCGACCGCTACGTCAAGAGCTTCTCCACCTGGAACCAGACGACGACCTTGCTCTACGCCCAGGCCAGCGGCAAGGCCAGCCTGCGCGAAATCGAGAACGGCCTCATGGCCCAGGGCAGCCGCCTCTACCACCTCGGCCTGCCTGCCAAGGTGGGCGCTCCACCCTGGCCGACCCAACATGTCGTGACGTCACTCTGGCTCTTCAATTCTCCATCCATCATCGTAAAGCGCAAATTTGGCGTGTTCCTTATTAAGTTCAGAACTCAATTCCCTTCCCACAAAAGGAGTTGACTTTGAAAATTTCCAGGTATATTCCACATCAGCCTCTTTGTTGCCAGCAGCTAACTTTATACCCACAATTTGAACAAATTCCTTATCGGCAAATTTTATGTGAACATCCTGCGACCCGGGATGATTAGGAATAACATATTTCGGGTCTTCTCCAAAGCGAGTGGGTGATTTTCACCTGAAATCATATCGGATCGAGCATGCAGGTGAGGACT
>CAITUY010000127.1 GCA_903895695.1 uncultured bacterium | reverse complement strand
TCGACGAGTTCGGCGTCGATATCATCGAGGGCGGGTACGCCGGCTCGAATCCCAAGGACATGGACTTCTTCCGGGCGATTCGCGCGCAACCGCTCCGACACGCTCGGGTGGCCGCCTTCGGCAGCACGCGCCGCGCCCACACGCCCGTGGGTGAGGATGCGAACGTCATTCGTTTGCTGGAAGCGGAAACACCGACGGTCACGCTGGTGGGCAAGTGTTCGCCCCTGCATGTCCGCGAGGTGCTGCGCACGACGCGCGAGGAGAACCTCGCCATGGTGCGCGACACGATCCGCTACCTCAAGGAGCGGGGTCGCGAGGTTATCTTCGATGCCGAGCATTTCTTCGACGGCTACAAGGAGAATGCGGCTTTTGTGCGCGAAGTTCTCCAGGCCGCCGTCGAGGCGGGCGCCGGCAGCCTTGTGCTGTGCGACACGAACGGCGGCTCGCTGACGCACGAAGTCTTTGGCCTCACGGCCGAGATCGTCAAGGCGTTCGCCGTTCCGGTGGGCATTCACACGCACAATGACGCCGGCCTGGCAGTCGCGAACAGCCTGGAGGCCGTGCGCGCCGGGGCGACGCAGGTGCAGGGCACGATCAACGGCTACGGCGAGCGCACGGGCAACGCGAACCTGTGTTCGATCATTCCCTCGCTCGCCCTGAAAATGGGCTGCGATCTGGCGTGCGCGCCGTCCCTGGCGGGGCTGCGCGACCTGTCGTTGTTCGCCGACGAAATCGTGGGGTTGAGGCCGGACGGCAAGGCGCCCTACGTGGGCGAGAGCGCCTTCGGCCACAAGGCCGGCCTGCACGCCAATGCGGTCCAGAAGAACCCGGTCACCATCGAGCACATTGATCCCGCGCGGGTGGGCAATCGCCGCCGCATCCTGATCTCCGAGGATGCCGGCACGAGCAGCATCCTGCTGAAGGCCGCCGAACTCGGCGTGACGGTGGACCGTAGTTCTCCCGAAGTGAAAGAAGCGCTGCAGCGCATCAAGGATATGGAACGCGAGGGCTACTCCTTCGAGAGCGCGGACGCCTCCTTCCGCATTCTCGTCCAGAAGGTTCTGAAACGGCACAAGGCGTTCTTCGAGCTCGAAGGTTTTCGCGTCATCGTGGAGAAGCGCGGCAAAGATGGACCGTGCGTTTCGGAGGCCACCATCAAGGTGCGCGTCAACAACGAGGTCGAGCATTCCGTGGCCGAAGGCGACGGACCTGTCAATGCGCTGGACACGGCGCTACGCAAGGTGCTCGTGCGGTTCTATCCGGACATCGCCACGGTGGCGTTGACGGACTTTCGCGTGCGGATCCTCGATCCCCAGGAGGCCACGGCCGCCAAGACGCGGGTTATCATCGAATCCGGCGACGGCCAGGAGACGTGGGGCACAGTGGGAGTCTCCGGCAACATCATCGAGGCATCGTGGGAGGCGCTGGTCGACAGCGTGGAGTACAAACTTTTCCGCGAGGAGGAAAAGGCGAAGCGGTGAGACTGCGGATGGGTGAGCCCTCCATTCCGTCCCCAATCGCCCGAATTCTGACCCCTCCGACCTGAGGCGTCACAAAAAACCATCAAAAAACCATCAAATTCTATTGACGATGGGTGGGGCAAGGTGGTGTATTGTGTTGCATAGGTACGGCATAGTGGGGCAATGGTGGAGTTGGGCGACAAAACCGGAAGTGGATTGGGCAGCACGCAGGGCGTGTTCGTTGGGAATTTTACCCATTCGATGGATCCCAAGCGGCGTCTGACGGTCCCTTCCGAGTGGCGGGAGTACGCAGGCGAACCCGGAACCCTCTATGTGCTGCCGGGTGTGGATGAACGCTACCTGACAGTCTTTCCGGCCCGCGAGATGGTGCAGCGACTGCAACGGCTGCGGAACCTGTCCATCGCCGACGCCAAGGCCCGTCAGTTCGCGCGTGTCCTTGGGTCGCAGTCGCAACTGGCACCGTGGGACTCGGCAGGGCGGATCCGGATCAAGGACGAGTTGCTGGAGTACGCGGGCTTGACCGACCAGGTGGTGCTGGCAGGTGCGATCGAGGGGTTCGAGTTGTGGAACCCGGAGCGCTGGAAGACGGTCCGCAGCGCCGGCGTCGCGAGCCTCGGTGAGGCGGCACGTTACGTGGGCTTTTGAAGTCATTTTGGCAAGGTGGTGAACCTATGAGGATGTCGATGTTTGCCCGATTCATGCAGATGAACGGCTCGATCATGGGCTGGAGGGACCGGATTTCGTGGACGAAAGTCACGAGACGGGAAGCCGATATGATCGAGTCATTGTTCGGCACCCGTCATGTTGGCCGCGGCGGGTTGCGGATTGCCAGCACCGTGGTCAGCACCGACGCCATGCGGCGGCTAAGGAATATTCATGCATCGGGGGGTACTGCTCCATGAGGTGGTGAGGCTGATCGGCCCCAAGGCCGGCGGCGTCTATGTGGACGGCACGCTGGGCGGGGGCGGTCACACGCGCGCCCTTCTGGAGGCAGCCGGCGGCGACGCCCGGTTGCTGGCCTTGGATCGAGACGACGGCGCGCTCGAACGCGCCCGCCGCGATCTGGGCGACCTGGCCCGGCAGTGCACGTTCGTTCAGGCCAACTTCGCGACCATTCGTGAAACGGCCCGGGCCCACGGGTTTGACAAGGTCGACGGCATTGTCCTGGACATCGGCGTGTCATCCGACCAACTCGATGATCCGGAGCGTGGCTTCAGCTTCATGAGAGACGGACCGCTGGACATGCGCATGGACCGCACTCAAACCGCCACTGCCGCCGACCTGGTCAATACCCGGCCAGCCGCCGAATTGGCCGAACTGCTCAAGCGGTATGGCGAGGAGCCAAGGAGCCGGGCGATCGCGGCGCGCGTCGTTGCGCGCCGGCAGGTGCAGCCGTTCACCCGTACCTGCGAGTTGGCGCAGGTGGTCAGTGATGTTTACGGCGGCCGTCGCGAACGGATCCATCCGGCCACCCGGACGTTCCAAGCGCTCAGGATCGCCGTGAACGGGGAACTGGCGGCCCTGGCTGATGGATTGGAAGGCGGGCTGGATTTGCTCGGGGACGGCGGACGAATGGCGGTCATAGCCTTTCACAGCCTCGAAGACCGGCTGGTGAAAAGGTGTTTTGCAGAACATGAGGGACGCTGGGAAGCGCGGCCCGAGGGCGGCGAAACGTGGGTGGGTCGGTCGCCCGTGGTCGTCCGCCTGACGCGCAAACCGGCGACCCCGACGGACGGGGAATGCGAGCGGAATCCCCGCGCACGGTCAGCCAAGCTGCGCGCGGTGGAACGGAAAGGATGAGAGTTATGATACGCCGAAATCGCAAGAAGAACGACGCTGGATTTGTGAACCATCTCCCGTGGGCGCTGACGTTGGCGCTCGGCGTCGCATTCGCCCTAGCCTATGAACACCTCCACGAGCGCACCGAAAGCGTCGGCCGGGAACTCAAGGCATTGGAGATCAAGCGGGACCAGCTTATCGATCAGATTCACCGGCAGCAGTACGCCTGGGCCCGGCTGCAGTCGCCGCTCAGCCTTGAACAGGCCTTGCGGGAGCAGGGGCTCGTCATGACGTGGCCGGAGCGGGACCAGATTGTCCGCATCCGGGTCGATGGAACGGTCGACGCCTTGACCGGTCCCGAGAATCGCTCGCTCAACCACTATGCTCGGACCGACAGGATTGTGTTGAATGACTGACGAACGGGGAACCGCGCGATATAGGGTCATTGGCATCGCGATCGGGGTGCTGATGGCTGCGCTGGTGTTTCGGCTGGTCACGCTCCACCTGTGTCTTGCCGACCGGGCACGCAAGCCGCTCGCCCAGGAGCGCACCTTCAGCCAGACGCTGGCGATGGGCCGGGGCCGCATCCTCGACGGCAGCGCCGCCGGGAACATCCTGGCCGTCAATGTGGGGGTGAAGGACATCTGCGCCAACCCCTCGCTCCTGGTCGCGAGCAACTGCGTGGCCGCCGCGGCGGAAGCGCTGGCCCCGATTCTCGGCGTGGCGCCCACGTCGCTCGTGGCCCGGCTCGACGAACCGAATCGGCGCTTCAACTACGTCCAGCGGTACGTTCCGGACGAAAAGGCCACGGCCCTGACCGGTGTCGTAGCCCGTCTGAAGCTGCCCGGCATCTACACGACTCCTGCCACGACCCGTTCCTACCCGCAGGGGGAGATGCTGTGTCATGTCCTGGGGTTCGTGAACTACGATGGCGTCGGTTCGGCAGGGCTCGAACAATCGCTTGAGAAGCATCTGCGGGGCGAAAAAGGATATCTAGTGAGCCGCCTCGACGGGCGCCATCACGAGGTGCCCGAGTACCGGACGATCGAAGTGCCGGCCAAGGATGGCGCGGACGTCGAGCTGACTGTCGATCAGAATCTCCAGTACATACTCGAGAAGGCGCTGTCGGGTGCGCTCGAACGCAACCACGCCAAGGCCGGTTGGGCCATCATGGAGCGCATCCGGACAGGCGAAATATTGGCACTAGTGAGTCGGCCGGGTTTCGATCCCAACGCGTTCCGTGCGGCGACCGATCAACAGAAACTCAATCGGGCCATCGGCTATACGTACGAACCCGGCTCGACGTTCAAAGTGGGCGTCATTGCGGCGGCCTTGAACGAAGGCGTCGTGACCCCCGAGACCGTTTTCAACTGCGAAAACGGCCGGTGGCTGTACCAGAACAAAATCCTGCGCGATTATCACCCCTACGGGCAGTTGTGCGTTGCCGACATTTTGAAAAAATCCAGCAACATCGGGGCGGCCAAGATCGCGATTCTCCTCGGTCCCGAACGCCTGGACCGCTACCTGCGCGAGTTCAACATCGGTCGCAAGCTGGGGATCGACCTGCCAGGCGAGGAGAGCGGAATCTTGTGGCCTCTTTCCAAATGGTCGGCCATCAGCTCAAGCCGGATCGCCATCGGACAAGGCGTGGCCGTAACGGGTCTGCAGATGTTGGGCGTGCTGTGCGGCATCGCGAACGACGGCGTCGTCATGAAGCCCTACGTGGTCAAGCAGATCGTGGATGCCAACGGCAAGATCGTGCTGCGTAACGTCCCGCAGCCGCTGGGCCACCCCATTCGAAGCGACACGGCAGAGCTGATGCGGCGGCTGCTGACGCGCGTGACGGAGACCGGCGGTACCGGTGTGAAGGCCGCCGTGGACGGCTTCAAGGTGGCCGGGAAGACCGGCACGGCCCAGAAAGTCGTGGCCGGCCATTACTCGGAAACCGATTACATGGCCTCGTTCGTCGGGTTCCTGCCGGCCGAGAACCCCGAGATCGGCATGATCGTGGTGCTCGATGAGCCGCAGCCCTTGCACACCGGCGGCACTGTGTCGGCGCCCGTGTTCGGCGAAGTGGCCGAGCAGGCCGCCCGCTACCTCGGCTTGATTCCCCCGGTCACGGCCATTGCCGACAACGCCATGGGCCATCCACGGCACCGTGCACCATGAAACTTTCCGAACTGCTGCAGCACGTCCGGCACGGGATCGTCCGCGGCGATGCCGAACGCCCCGTGGCCGGCATTGCCTATGACTCGCGGCAGGTGCGGCCGGGGTACGTGTTTGTCGCGGTGCCGGGCGAGCACCATGACGGTCTGGAATTCGTCGACGACGCCATGAAACGCGGGGCTTCGACGGTCGTGGGGACTCAGGCGAGGTTCGCCGCCCGGGAAGTTACGCACGTGCAGGTCGAGGATGCCCGCCGTGCCTTGGCCGAGCTCGCCGACGCCTTCCATCAGCACCCCTCGGGTCGCTTGTTGCTCGCCGGTGTCACGGGAACCAACGGCAAGACGACGACAACTTTTCTGCTGCACGACATTCTCACGGCGGCCGGCCTGGCGCCCGGGCTGATCGGAACAGTGCAGTACGAAGTCGGGGCGCGCACGATTCCCGCCGGTCGAACAACGCCGCAAGCGGTCGAACTCCAGGCCATGCTCGATCAGATGCTGCACGCCGGCTGCAAGGGCGCCGTCATGGAGGTATCGTCCCATGCCCTTGACCAGCAGCGCGTGTTGGGGTGTGAGTTCGACGCCGTAATCTTCACGAATTTGACACGTGACCATCTCGATTATCACGGGACGATGGAACGCTACTTCGAGGCCAAGCAGCGATTGTTTCTGGGCCTGGGCGAGGGGACCAAGAAGACCAGCGCCATCATCAACATCGACGACCCGTGGGGCCGGCGCCTCGCCGCCGATTCGCGGATTCAGGCGTCCGTGTTGCGTTTTGGCTGCGGCAGCGACGCCGATGTCCGGGCCTGTGATATCCGGCTCCACGGTCAGGGGAGCGAGTTCCGCGTGGTCGGGCCGTGGGGTGAAAGCCGGCTTCACCTTGCTCTGCTGGGACAGTTCAACGTCATGAACGCGCTCGGCGCTTACACCGCCGCCCGGGCTCTCGGGCTGGAGGATCGGCTAACGGTCGAGGCGTTGGCATCGCGGCAGACCGTGCCGGGGCGCCTCGAGGAAATCCCGACCCGCCGCGGCTGGCGCGTGTTCGTGGACTATGCCCACACGGACGATGCCCTGACCAACGTCTTGACAACGCTCCGGAGCCAGACGCCGGCCCGCCTGATCGTCGTTTTCGGTTGCGGCGGCAACCGCGACCGGAGCAAGCGGCCCCTGATGGGCGAAGTGGCCGCCCGGTTGGCGGATCACGCGGTACTGACCTCGGACAACCCGCGTCGAGAGGAACCGCGCGCCATCATCGCCGAAATCGAGGCGGGGTTTGCGGGGCGCGGGTCCCACGAGGTGATCGAAGACAGGGCCCGCGCCATTGAAGCCGCCTTGCGCCTGGCGCGGGAAGGCGATGTGGTCCTTATCGCCGGGAAAGGGCACGAGAGCACGCAGGAGTTCGCGAACACGATCATCCCCTTCGATGACCGGCAGGTAGTCCGGGCGTTGCTTCAAACTCTGGAGTCATGAGCATGGCGCCCCGATTCCAACCGGAACGGCTGGCCGAATGGGCCGTCGGCAAGTGGGTATCGTCGGCGCCCGCGGTCATCACCGGCATCGTGCATGATACCCGGGCCGTCAGTGAGGGCGATCTCTTTGTGGCCCTTCGCGGAACGCGGGCCGACGGGCATGCGTTCGTAGCGGATGCCCGGCGCCGCGGGGCCTGCGGCGCGATCGTACGCCGCGAGCAGGCGGCCGAGCTCGCGGCCACCGGGCCGCTGCTGGCCGTCGCGGACCCCCTGGCCGCGCTCCAGGACATTGCCGCGGGTTATCGCCGGTTGGTCGCCGCCCGGATTGTCGGGGTGACCGGCAGCACCGGCAAAACGACGGTCAAGGAACTCATCGCCGGCATGCTGGCCCCCCTGTGGCGGACGGCCCGGACGAGGGGCAACTGGAACAACGAGATCGGCCTGCCGCTCAGCTTGCTCGCGATGGAACCCGATACGCAGGTTGGCGTGTTCGAGCTGGGGATCAGCCATCCCGGCGAGATGGCGCCGTTGTGCCGGATGGCCCGGCCCGACTGGGGTGTCGTCACCACCGTGGGTCCCGTCCACCTTGAATTTTTTCCGTCGGTTGACTCCATCGCAAGCGAAAAAGGCGAGTTGCTGCGGCAGCTGCCGGCTGGCGGCGTGGCTGTGCTGAGCGTTGACGATCCGCATTTCGCCGCCTTGCGCGATTGCGTGCCCGGCGCCCTGATCACGGTGTCGCTGGCCTCTCCCGCCGACTACCGGCTGGAGGCCGGCGCCGCGGCTGACCTCGTGACCGTGCGGGAGCGCGCGACCGGCGAGTCCTGTATCCTGCGCATGCCGATGCCGGGCCGTCACAGCCGTCACAATGTCCTGCTCGCGACGGCCGTGGCCCGCGGGCTCGGCGTGTCGTGGGCGGCGATCGCGGAAGGTTTGGCCCGCTATACGCCGCCCCCCATGCGCTGGGAAACGCACGAGGCCGGCGGCGTCACGCTGATCAACGACGCTTACAATGCCAACCCGCTCAGCATGCGAGCCGCACTGGAGACGTTTCGGGATCTGGCGGTGCCGGGCCGGAAGTGGCTGGTGCTGGGCGACATGCGGGAACTCGGACCCCGGTCCGGCGAGGAGCACGCCGTCCTGGGAAGACAGGTGGCGGAAGGTGATTGGGCGTCCCTTGTGGCGGTCGGCGAGCTGGGGGCGGTCGTGGCAGACGGGGCGGTGGCCGCGGGGTGGCCACCGGAGCGCGTGTTCCGGGGCGCGGCGACCGAAGGGGTGGCATTCCTCGCAGACCGGTTGCGTGCCGGCGACGCCGTTCTCTTCAAGGCCTCGCGCGGGATGCATCTCGAAGACGCCGTGGCCGGGCTCGGCGAGCGGCTGGCGGCACGAACAAAGAGTGAACTGCGTGGAACTGACGGATCATGTTGTACTACCTGCACTACTTGAGCGGCTATCTGTCCGAACTGCGCGTCTTCCGGTACATCACCGTGCGCGCCCTGGGAGGAGCGGCGACCGCCTTCCTGATCAGCCTGTGGCTTGGACCGTGGCTGATCGAGCGGCTGCGGCGGCTGAAGATCCAATCCTATGAGATGCGGGGGGATGCCCCCGCGCTCGACCAGCTTCACAGCAAGAAAAGCGGTACTCCCACGATGGGGGGGCTGCTCATTATCGGTTCGGTGACAGCGGCCACGCTCTTGTGGGCGATTCCGGTTCACAGTCCCATCCTGCTCACGCTCGCGACGTTCGTTTACATGGGCGCTGTGGGGTTTCTCGACGACTTTGCCAAGCTGAATGGCAAGAGCGCCAAGGGGCTTACCGCGCGGCGGAAGTTCAGGCTGCAGGCGCTTTGGGCGGTGCTCGTTGGCCTCGCCCTGCTCTTGATCCCGGACACCAGCGAGTCCGTGCGGTCCCTGATGGTGCCTTTCTTCAAGGAACCCGTCATTCAGGATATGGGCATGATCCTTACGATCGGCTTCATCCTGGCGATCATCGTGGGAGCGTCGAACGCGGTGAATCTGACGGATGGCCTGGACGGGCTGGCGATCGGGTGCAGCAGCACGGTGGCCCTGGCCTACCTGGTCATGGCCTACGCCGCCAGCAACGTCAAAGTCGCCAAGTATCTCCTGATCCCATTCGTCTCAGGTAGCGGCGAACTCGCCGTGTTTTGCGGTTGCCTGCTGGGCGGTTGCCTGGGTTTCCTGTGGTACAACTGCCACCCGGCACAGGTGTTCATGGGGGATACAGGCAGCCTGGCGTTGGGCGGCGCCATGGCGATGGTTGCGATCCTGATCAAGCAGGAACTGGCGCTGGTCATCGTGGGCGGGGTATTCGTGATGGAAGCGCTCAGCGTGATCCTTCAGGTTGCTTCATTTAAGCTACGCGGCAAACGCATCTTTGCGATGGCGCCCATTCATCACCATTTCCAGCTCAAGAAATGGAGCGAAACCCAGGTGACGATTCGCTTTTGGATTCTGTCGATTGTCTTTGCCCTTCTGGGCGTCGCCACCCTCAAGATCCGTTAGGTTTCCCGTGACCGGCTCACTTCCAGAGAATGTCTTTCCGCCTGATCTGCGGACTGCCCTCGTGCTGGGGCTGGGGTCCAGCGGCGAGGCGGCCGCACGCCTGCTGCTCGGGCGGGGAGTGCGCGTGACAGTACTGGACGCAGGGGCCGGGGCGGCGCTGCGAGCCCGGGCGGCCTCCCTCGAAAGCGGCGGCGCCGCCGTCCGGCTGGGGCCGGGAGGGTTGCCGGCGGGGGATTTCAACGTGTGCATCGTGAGCCCGGGCCTTCGACTGGACGATCCGTGGGTCCTGGCCGCCCGGGCGAGCGGAGCTTCCATTTGGGGCGAAATCGAGCTCGGGTGGCGCGCCTGTCGGAGCCGCATGCTGGCGGTCACGGGCTCGAACGGCAAGAGCACGCTGGTCAAGCTTTGCCGCGACGCGCTGTGGGCCGCGGGATACACCGCGGAGATCGCCGGCAATTACGGCCCGCCGCTTTGCGAGGCGGTCTGCGCGTCGGCGCCCGACTGGCTGGTGGTGGAAGTCAGTTCGTTTCAACTCGAGACCGTCGAGGCGTTCTGCCCCGACGTGGGCATCCTGCTTAATCTCAATCCGAACCACCTGGACCGGCACGGGTCCATGGCCGTCTACGGACAGATGAAGGCCCGTCTGTTCGCCCGCATGGGAGCGGCGCAGACGGCCATCCTGCCCGCCGACGTGCCCGCCTGGATGCAAGAGGCCATCCCGCCCGCCTGCCGTTGCCGGACGTTCGGCGCCCAGCCCGGGGCGGATGCCGTCTATGCGCAAGGCGCGGTAACCGTTTGCGGGCGCGGACCGTTCGCGCTTGTTGACTCCGCGTTTGGCAACGACGTCATGGGCCTGACCGCGGCCGCCTGCATGGTTGCACTCGATTCACTTGGAGCGGATCCGGCCTGCGTGGTCGCGGCAGCCCGGCGTTTCGAACGGCTGCCGCACCGCATGGAATCCGTTGCGGCAGTCGGGGGCGTCGAGTTCGTCGACGACTCGAAAGCGACGAATCTCGCTGCGTTGGCCGCAGGGCTTGCAATGGCGAGCGGACCGGTGCGGCTGATTGCCGGCGGGCTGCTTAAGGAACACGATCTGGACCCCATAAAAAAAAGGCTAGTCAACCGCGTAAGGGGGGTCTACATTATCGGCAAATTTGCGCAGGAAATGGCTTCGGCGTGGCAGGACGTCGTGCCTTGCTGTATTTGCCGGGATTTGAACGAGGCCGTGCATCGGGCTTGGAAGGAGGCGAATACAGGAGAGGTGGTGTTGCTGTCACCAGGGTGTGCGAGTTTCGACCAGTTTCGGAGTTTCGAAGATCGAGGCGATCAGTTTAAGTCGATAGTTCGAGGATTGAAGGAGGAATGACGTGAAAAAAGCAGGCGTAATTGGGATCGTTGTGGCCGTGCATTGTGTGGTGATTGGGTCAGTCGTATTGATCCAGGGGTGCGGGACGACGCCGAAGACGGTTGAACCGTCGACGTCGCAGGTGGTGATGCCGCCGCCGGTTCCGCCGGCGCCGCCGCCCGTGGTGGTCCCGGAAAAGATGGCCCCGGTTACGCCGCCGGTTTCCCCGGTGTCCAAGACCTACACGGTCAAGGCGGGCGACAGCCTGTCGTCGATCGCCAAGAGACTTAACGTCTCGACGCGTGACATCATGAAGCTCAACTCGATCACGAACGCGAACAAGATCCGCGTCGGCCAGAAGCTCGAGCTTCCGGGCTACGTCGATCTGACCGCCCCCGTGCCCGCCCATTCCAAGAAGGTGGCGACGGCGAAGAAGGGATCGAAGGGTGTTCCCGTGAAGGCAGGCGAGGGTGAGTATGTCGTCAAGGCAGGCGACTCGCTGGTCAAGATCGCCCACAAGAACGGGACGACCGTTGCGGCGCTCAAGAAGGCGAACAGCCTGACGAGTGACAAGATCAAGGTGGGCCAGAAGCTGGTGCTCTCGGGCAAGGCTGCGGCTGGCGAAAAGCCGACGGCGCCTACGGAGAAGCCTGCAGTCGAGGCCCCCGTGGCCCCGCCTGAGGCCGCCGTGACCCCGGCCCCGGTTGAGCCCAAGGCCAATGAAGTCATGCATGTGGTGGAGCCCAATCAGGATCTCAACTCGATCGCCATGATGTACGGCGTTCGCGTTGAAGACATGATGCGCCTCAACAATCTGGCGACGCCGGACGTGAAGGTCGGCCAGACGTTGAAGATTCCGCCGCCCGTCGAGTAAGGGATGTGGAAAGCCCCCAGTTTTCTGGTGGGCATCGTTCTACTGTTGCTGGCGCTGGGCATCGTCATGTTGGCCAGCGCCAGCTCCGTTAAAGGGGCGGATGCCCACACCGATCCGACGTACTTTCTCAAGCGCCAGTTCATCTTTCTGGCGGCGGCCTTGGTCGCGGGCTGGATCGCGGCCCACGTCGACTACCACTTCTGGCAGCGTGCCTGGGTGCCATTGGCATTTCTTGCGGCCGCGTTGCTGCTGGTTGTGCTTATCCCTCACATTGGCGTCAAGGTTGGCGGGAGTCGGCGGTGGCTGAAGGCGGGCGGATTCAGTTTCCAACCCTCGGAATTTGCGAAGTTGGCATCCGTGATCATGTTGAGCGCCTGGATGACGCGGGCGGGGCGCAAGGCCAATCGCCTTGTCGAGGGCATCTTCAAACCCGGGGCGATGTTGGGCGTCTTTCTACTTCTCATCATCCGCGAACCTGATTACGGCACGACCATTCTCATTGCCTCGGTCGGCTTTGCGCTGTTGTTTGTGGGCGGGGCCCGGCCCGGGCCGCTCGCCGTCGTGGCAACGCTCGGGCTCGCTGTATTCGCCGTGGCCGTGATGCGCGATCCCGTTCGCATGGGGAGAATTCTGGCGTTCTGGATGCCTGAAAAGTACCCGGCGGCAGCCTACCAACTCGGGCAGTCCAAGGATGCCTTCATCCTGGGCGGCTTCGGAGGGTGCGGGTTGGGGGAGAGCATTCAGAAACATTTCTACCTGCCCGAGGCCCACACGGACTTTATTCTGGCGATTGTCGGCGAGGAACTGGGCCTCATCGCGACTGTGCTGGTAGTGCTTCTCTTCGGTGGAATTCTGGCGTGCGGGCTAATCATCGCCTCCCGCGCGCGCGATCTTTACGGACGGCTGCTGGCGACCGGTCTGACACTGACGGTCGTCTTGCAGGCGGCCATCAACGTTGGCGTGGTCACGGGGTGCCTCCCGACCAAGGGCTTGCCGTTGCCGTTCATCAGCTACGGGGGATCGAGCCTCGTCATGTCGACGATTGGCGTGGGCATCCTGATCAACATTGCCCTCCAGGGACATCCCGACGATCAGCACTTGGGCGACACGGTGCAGGACGGAACGCAGTGGGTCTAGCGGCCTTTACCCTTTGAGCGTATTCTCAACCGCCTTGAGCAGTGCGTCGTCGTCGGCCGACCCGACAAACGAACGAACATTGGTGTACGTGGCCGCGCCATCGTGGACGCCGCTGCCGTCATACAGGACCACGCGGATCTTCTGGGTGCTGGGCATGGATCCCAGCATGGCCGCGATCGCCGGGCCGTTGACGTGGGGCATGATGTATTTGAGCAGGATCACGTCGGGGCTGTGCGTCACCGCCGTCTCGATGACGGCATAACTATTCGACACGCCGTTCGCCTCGTAGCCGTAGCGCGTGAAATAGTTCACCAGGTGCTCGCACTCCCGGGCATCGTCCTCGGCAATCATGACACGCATCCGGCGACCGGATGCGGCCGCCCCCGCCGCGAGGGCACTCCCGGGCGTATTGCGCTTGGCCATGATATGGTCGATTTCCTTCAACAGCGTTTCCGGGTCGGTGGTCTTGGACAGGAACCCGTTGACGCCGGTATGGGCGAAGAACTGGTCGAGTTCGGCTCGCGCCGTGAAGACGAGGACCGGGTATTTCATGGTGCCGGCAACCTGGGAAATCTGCTTGAGAAAGGCCATGCCGCCGATTCCCGGCATGCTGATGTCGAGGATGATCAGATCGGGCTTGAGCTTCTTGAGGCGCTCCAATGCCTGCTCGGCGCTTTCGGCCTTCACCACCTCGTAACCTTCAAACTGGAGTTGGTCTCCCACGGACAACAGGATGGCGGGGTCGTCATCAACTAGAAGTATCATCCCTTTGCTGTCGGACATGGCACACCTCGCTTTGCTTGCTTTTTCGAGAGTAGAACAGGGATCGCGCCGTTCGTCAATCAGGTGAATACCCGATGTGCGGGGCGGAGGGCCGCTGGCTGGCACGCGTCGGGCGAAAGGGCCGCTTGAGCGGGCGCGCGGTTTGGCATACCTTGTCCCCATGAATACCTTGCCGATGTTTCGTGTGCGGCAGCGGCTTTCTGGAGCGAAGCTCCATGATCCGGTAGCCGCCTTGAAGGTGGAACTGGCAGGCTGCGGAATACGCTTTGCGCCAGGCTCGCGAGTGGCGATCGCTGTGGGAAGCCGCGGGATTGCCAACCTTGAGGGCCTCGTACGCGAGGTCGTGAGCTGGGTGCGGAGTTGCCAGGCGGAAGCCTGCATCGTGCCCGCCATGGGCAGCCACGGTGGCGCCACGGCCGAGGGGCAGGTCGAGGTGCTGGCCGGCTACGGGATCACCCCCGACCGCGTTGGTGCTCCCATCCGGTCATCGATGGACGTGATTGAACTGCCCCGGGAGACCTGTCCCGTTCCCGTCTATTTCGACCGGCTGGCATCCGAGGCCGATGCAACGATATTGATCAACCGCGTCAAGCCGCATACGTCTTTCCGCGGCCCCTATGAGAGCGGGTTGATGAAAATGCTGGCCATCGGCCTGGGCAAGCACCGGCAAGCCTTGGCGATCCACGCCCTCGGCGTGCCCGGCCTCCGCGAGGTCATGCCGGCCGTGGCGCGTCAGGTTCTCGCTCACTCGAATGTCGTGCTCGGTGTGGCGGTCGTGGAAAACGCCTGCGACGAAATCGCGGCCCTGAAGGCAATTCCCGCCGCCCGAATACCCGCGGAGGAGCCGGCCTTGCTGGCCCTGGCCCGGGCCAACATGCCCAGCCTCCCGCTCGACAGGATCGATCTGTTGATCGTCGACGAGATCGGCAAGAATGTCAGCGGGCTCGGGATGGATCCCAACATCATCGGGCGCCTGAAGATCCGCGGACAGCCGGAGCCGAATCGGCCCGATATTGGGGTTATTGTGATCCGCGATTTGACGGCCGAGACGCACGGCAATGCGACCGGCATGGGCCTGGCGGATATCATCCTCCGTCAAGCGTTCGCTAAGATCGATTTCAAGGCCACCTACGCCAACGTGATGACTACCGGTTTTCTCGAACGCGGCAAGGTCCCCATGATCGTCGATACTGACCGCGAAGCGCTGACCTTGGCGGCCCGGACCGCCGGCATGCCCCCTTGGGATCAGGCGCGTGTCATGCGAGTCCAGAACACGCTGCACCTGGAGCATCTGCACGCTTCGGCGGCGGCTGTCGAGGCCCTGCGCGGGCGCGGAGGAATCGAGATCGCTGACCCCGTCAACCCGGTTTTCCTGCCTGACGGGTTGTTGGCTCCGTTTACGGTTGTCCCGGATGGCGACCGCGAGCGAGCCGCTTCCTAACCCGGTTTTCCCCGCCGGCCACTACCCGTACCGTGTCAGCCACCGGCTCACCAGGGCGGCGGTGCCGAGTGGCAGCGCGCCGCCGAGGAGCAGCAGCGCGGGGAAGGAGAGGCCGAGCCCCGGCGGTTCGGCCTGGCGCGACAGGTTCCCCAGCACCACCAGGCAGGCCAGCCAGATCATCACGACGTTGACCCACGGATGATCGGCCTCCGCGATCTGCCGTCCCGGCGTACGGTCTCGCGTGAACGGGTAGAAGAGGTTGGAACCCAGGAAGCCCGCCTGATCGGCGAGCACATGGAGCGCCAAGGCGCCACCCGCCACGACGCCGGCCGTGATGCCGCCGGCCGCCGCGGCGGCCAGGCCGATTCCCGCGGCGACCACCAGGCTATGCGTCCCCTGCCGATGCCAGGGGATGAATCGGGCCCGGACCCGTCCGTCCGGCAAAGGCTCCAGGCTAAACGTTGGTCCGTCAAAGATATCGATATCGGTTTCCGCCCGGTAGTCGAGCGCCACGGGACAGGGCAGTCTCACTTTTCGTGAGCAGGTCCTCCCCTCAATGCCGTCGGCCTTGGCGGGCTCGCGCGACGTATTGACGACGCCCGTGTAACCGACCTCTATCTGCTGGGTCGCGGTATCGAACCGCAGCCGATACTGTTGCCACAGTCCCGAGCCCACGCGGACCGTGTGCAACCGGACGCGCACCGTTTTCCCGGTCTCCATGGCACGGCCCACGGCGTGGGCCACGGCGGAGGCGATGAGGCTCGGGTCGGGTCGCTTTGGGTCGGGGATGACTTCCATATCGTGGGGGTACAGATAGCGGAGAAAGCGGAAGTCGATAGTGTCCGGCAGGATGCCGCACGCCGCCCCAAGCACGAAGAGTCCCGGGTGCCCTGAAGCGCCGGCGGCCACCGCCTGCGGCCAGCAGGAAGCCCAGGCGACTCCGACGGTCAGATGCGTGAGCCCCTTCACGGCGGCTCGAGTCCCAGGAAACGGCTTGCCATGGGCATCCACCCGGACAGTGCGCAGGCCATGGGCAACAGGATCACCCCGAGCGCATTCAGGCGTCGCGCACCGAAGAGGGGGGGGATAAGCCCGATGCCGGTTGCCACCAGCATGAGACCCAGCCCCGCCAGTCCTCCGAACTCCCCGACGAGCAGGATCAGGAGGGACAGGGCGGCCAACGATACGCGGCGGTATCCATACCGTTCGAGGAGGTGAAGCATGCCGTGCGCGGCGGGGATCACCACGAGCAGGGAAATACCGGCGGCAAGACCGGCGACCGCCGGCGCCAGGACGCTGTCGCCCGGTTGCACGACGTGGACGACCCGGAGCATGGATGCCGCGCTGCCGCGTGCCACGCCCAGCGCGGGGACGAAGAGCAGCATAAGCCCGCCCGTGTAATACACGCTGCGGCAGGCGCCTTGGGCAATGAGAAAGGTGCGTTCGTTACGCGTCGATAACGCGTGGCCCGCCAGCAAGCTGCCGATGCCTCCGCTGATCACCGGCATGAACGCGGCGAAGGCGCCGCCCAGCGTTCCGGCCGCCACCCCATAGGCCAGGGCCGCAGGCGTCGGCAACGAGCCCGGCGTGCGCCGTTGAGCGGGCAACCGGACGCGGCTCACGGCGTTGAGTACCAGCCACGGTACGGCGAAGAGGCCGGCGAAGACGGGCATGAGCCCCTGTGCGGCCATGGTCACCGGAAGCGGCGACCGGTTGAACAGGATGAGGCCGAGCAGTCCGGCGAGCACAAACGTGCCCAGGCCGGCCACGACGTTCCGCAGTCCGCTCCACAACCGGCGTCCCGGCGCCAGCCCCGCCGTGCGGCCCTGGGGCCACTCCGAGAGCAGCATGAACGCGATCGTCACCCAAAGTATCCAGTGATAGTGGGGGAGCAGAACGCGATGGAGTCCGGGCAGGGCGGGGACCAGCAGCAAGGCGAGGGGCAGGAGGGCCACCAGCGCGCAGGCGGAACCCAGGGCCAGCAGGATGATCGCCTCCACGCCCCGCCCTTGCAGGAGAAAGCGCTGCCCGGGCAGCACGGCGAACACGGCGCTCTCGTCCGGCGCCGAGAGCAGCACCGCCGGGATGGCCCCGACGATGGCCCAGGCCGTGACGGAGGCCACGACGAAGGCCAGCCCGATGTCGCCCGACACGGTTCCCGAAGTCGTGACAAGCGCGACGCCAAGCAAGCTATAGACATGGAAGCCGGGCAGGCAACCCACGGTAGCACCCGCCAGCGTGCCGGCCACGCAGGCCGCGAACGGAGGGAGGCCTGATTCTATAACTTGAGATAGCGATAATATAGGCATCACTAAGAATGCCTAGACTAGCCGATGCGGGCCGGGTGGACAATCCAAACTTTAACGGGGCTGGCAGGCCGGATCTGGGCGGCTTTCCCCGGCAGCCGCTGGCGCGTCTGGCGCGAGGTCGGGCGGCAGCGCAGCTAGATAGGGCAAGTGACGGTACCGACCGCCGCAGTCCAGGCCGTAGCCCACGACGAATACGTCGTCGATAACGAAGCCGGCGAGGTCAGCCGTAACGGGCACCCGCCGACGGGACGGCTTGTCGAGCAACACGCAGGTTCGGACGGATGCGGCCCCGCGCTCCTGCAGGAGCCGGCAGACCGTCTGCAACGTCCGTCCGGTATCGAGGATGTCATCCACGAGAAGGACGTCCCGGCCATCCACCGGAAGTGAAAGATCGTGTTTCAGCGTGACGGAGCCCGAACTTGTGGTCTCGCCGCCGTAACTGGCCGGCGTCATGAAATCGATGACCAGGTGAACGTCGCGGTCGGCGAGCGCCCGCGCGAGATCGGCGGCAAAGATAAAGCTGCCATTGAGCAGGGCGACACACCGCAGCTCGTCATCGGGGAGGCCGGCGGCCAGGGTGTCGGCCATGGCGTGGACCCGGGCGCGGATCTCGTCGGCCGTGAACAAGGGCCGTAGGGCGTGGAACGGGCGGCAGGGTGTGCCGGCCGGGGTCATCGGGGCGCCTCCCCCGCGGCGGCAACGCGCAGGTGCCCCGGGTCGTCCAGGTACAAGCGCGGCCGGCGGTCGGGTGTCAGGCTCAGCCGGCCCATGACCTCGACGCGGTCGCCCCGGCGGGGGAGGGAGGCGGCATTGGCGGCAAGGGCGCGCGCGACGTCGCGGCTGGCCGCGACCGTGACCCGGCCGGACCCGTCGTCCAGGTCGAAGCTGACAAAGCCGGGCTGCCCGTGTTCATCAATGGTGCGGGGGGCGGTGGCTGCCGTCCCGACCATGCGGATATTGGCCATGGCCATCCCCGGCCGCACATCGGCCGCGCGGACGAGCGGCACCGGTGTGTACCGGGCCTGCCACCCGAGGGCCAGGAGTCCGCCCACGGCAAGCGCCACGGCAAGGAGGCGCAGGAGCCGGAGCGGCGCACGCCGTTCGGCATCCGCGCCGCAATAGGGGCAGGTGAGTTCGGGTCCGATGAACCGGCCGCAGCAGCCGCAATCGACGTCGGACGGCTGGCCGTCGGCCCGGAACGGCGAAGGCCGGCTCACAGGGTCCCCACAATCTCGCCAAGGACGTCCTGGGTCGTGATAAGGCCGGTCACTTCGGAACGGGCGTTTGAGACCAGGCACATGGGCTGGCGCGACAGGCGCAGGCGCGTGAAGATCTCGACCAGGGGCGTCGTTTCCGGGATGAACAACGGGGGGCGGATGAAACGGTCGAGACGGAGCCGCGGGCCGTCCGGGCCTTCCGATACCACATCGAAGAAGCTGGCCGTGCCGACATAGGCTTTCTTCATTTCGTCGAACACCGGCAGGCGCGAATGGCCGCACTGCCGGACGAGTTCGCAGAATTCAGCGGCCGTGGCTCCGGCCTGTACCCGGGTGGTGGTGTCGATCGGCCGCATGATGTCGCGCGCCGTTTTGGCGGACAGGTCCAGCACACGGCGGATCATGATGCGCTGCTTGGGCGAGAGCATGCCGTGCTCCTCACTCTCCCGGGCCAGAAAATCGATTTCGTCCTTGGTCGCGAAAAGCGGTCGGGCCGGCTGGTCTTTGATCGACGGCGGCAGGAACCACTGGGTCACCCAGTTCAGCGCATTGGCCACAGGGCGCAGGGCGATGGAGGCGGTACGCAGCAGGAAGGCGAACTGGCGGGAACGCTTGAGCGGTTCGCTCTGGAACCAGGACTTGGGCAGGTACTCGCAAAAGACCAGGATGACGAACGTCATGAGCGTTCCCATGACCGCTTCGCCCCAGGAGCCCAGCAGTTCCTGGCCCAGGCTGGTGGCCATGACCGAGGCCACCACCGTGCAGAGGTTGACACCGGTCAGGCAGGTCCCCAGCAGCCGGTCGGGATGCTCCAGGAAGCTCTCCAGGATTCGGGCGCGCGCATCGCCTTGCTCAACGAGATGGCGCAAGCGCATCCGGTGGATGGAAATGACCCCGGTCTCGATGCCTGCGAAGAACGCAATGCAGAGCAGACAGAAGACGGCCAGGACGAGGGAGGACAGCATCAGGGATTGCCCTCCTCGCCCGTTTCCGGCGGGACAACTTTCTCGATTTGGGCCACGGTGATCCGGTGCTTGCGCATTTGAAGAACAGTTACCCGGCACCCCTGGGCCTCGACCACGTCGCCGGTCCGGGGAATTCGCCCGGCATGCGCGGTAATCCAGCCGGCGATGCGGTCGGCGCCTTCGGCCTCCAGCGACAGGTCCAGCTCGTAATTGATCTCCTCCAGGCTGACGGTGCCGTTGACCCGCCACCGGTTGGCGCCGCTGGCCTCGATGCCCAGCTTCCGTTCGCCCGGGGATTCCACGGCGAACTCGGCGATTTCGTCGAGAATGTCGCCCCGCGTAATGAGCCCGGCCGTGCCGCCATATTCGTCGATCACAATGGCGACCCGGCGTTGCTGCTGCTGGAACATGTTCAACAGCGTGTCGAGGGGAGCCGTGTCGGGCACGTAGAAATGGGGGTACATGCTCGACTTGACGTCGCGTTCGGGCACGAGCAGGAACTTGGCGACATCGAGGAATCCTTCGACGTGGTCGAGATCGCCGCGGTAGACAGGCAAGTAGTGGAACCGGGCGCGGCGGCAAATATCCGTATAGCGGGTCGGGTCCGCGTTGAGGTCGATTCCGATCAGGTCCACGCGCGGCGTCATCACATCCCGGGCGTGGAGAGTCTCCAATCGGATGATGCCGTCGACCATCATCCGTTCCTCCTTGTTCAGGACGCCTTCCTCGTGGCTGATGTCGACGGCGGTCAGTAATTCCTGGTCCGTCAGGCCGGTGCGGTGAGGAGTCAGTTGCTCATGGAAGGCACGCGTCGTCCACTCGAGCATCCGGCGCACGGGCGTGCTAAGCCGTACCAGGGCGTGGAGGAGCCCGGCGTAGCGGACGGCCAGGTCTTCAGGACGGCGGACGGCCAGGCGTTTTGGGGTCACCTCTCCGAACAGGATCAAGACGACGGTCATGACGGGGATGGCGACCAGCTCGGCGTGGGCTGGGATCCAGGCGTGGGCGAGCAGGTAGCCGAGTTCGGCCGCCACAACATTGGCGATCGTGTTCCCGATTAGAATGCTGGAGAGCAGGTCGGTGGGCGACGCTAGCAGGGCTTCGATGCGTTTGGCCGCCTTGGGACGGGTACGGCCCACGCGGTGAATCTGCATGGGCGTGAGGGAAAACAGGGCCGTCTCGGCGCTCGCAAAGAACGCCGAGGATCCGAGCAACGCCACCAGGGCGACCGCCTCCGTGATCGTCAACCCACTCATACATGTACCCGCGGGGGTGGCGGAATTAGACAGAGAGCCGCGTGGTGAGTCAAACGCAAAAAGAACGGGAAACCGCGGGCGCGCCGGGGTCGTCTTAATCAGGCTGGACAACCGAGCGCGCGCGGATATCCTCATTTCAACGGCCTTTGTGTGGGGCCGTGCAGTCGGAACCAGAACCCGGGAGGATACGATGGACCTGAAAGGCAGTCGGACGGAGACCAATCTGAAGGAAGCGTTTGCGGGCGAATCCCAGGCGCGGAACAAGTACACGTATTTCGCCTCGGTCGCGAAGAAGGAAGGTTACGAGCAGCTCGCCGCCGTCTTCCTCGCTACCGCCGAGCAGGAGAAGGAGCACGCCAAGCTTCATTTCCAGGCACTCGCCGGGATCAGCACCACGGCTGACAACTTGAAGGCGGCCGCGGCCGGCGAGAACGAGGAGACGACCGAAATGTACCCGCGCATGGCCCGCGAAGCCCGTGCCGAAGGGTTCGAGGACATCGCGCGGATTTTTGAAGGCATCGGCCGGATCGAGAAGGAGCACCGGGATCGCTACCAGAAGCTTCTCGAGAACCTCCAGGCCGCCAAGGTGTTTCAGCGGAGCGATAAGGTCCGATGGCATTGTCGCAACTGCGGTTTCACGGTGGAGACGCCGGGCGCGCCGAAGATTTGCCCTGTCTGCAAACACCCGCAGGCCTACTTTGAGATCACGGCGGCGAATTACTAAGGGACAGGGAAGGACCGCAGGCGGGGCGCCGGACTTTGTCGAAAACCCCTGATACTATTGATAAAAAACATCATGGCGCTTGCATTCCTTAGGAAATCCGTTATTGTCGCGATCCCAGAAGCCGGATTAAGGTGATCCGGCCAACCTCAAAAGGAGTTACTCTGATGGCGAAGGCGTTGACGAAGAGTCAGATCGTGGCGGGCGTGGCGGAAGCAGTGGGCTTGGCGAAGAAGGAAGCTGGGGCGGCGATCGAGGCCCTGGTGGCGTTGGCGTACAAGAACGCTAAGAACGGCTTCACGGTCCCCGGCTTGGGCAAGCTCGTCCTGGTCAACCGCAAGGCGCGTCTGGGCCGCAACCCGGCCACCGGCGCAACGATCAAGATCCCGGCGAAGCGCGTGGTGAAGTTCCGCGTCGCGAAGGCTGCCAAGGACGCGATCCTGGGCTGAGCACGAGTACGACCTTTTGTGCGAGGGGCCGCAGTAACAACTGCGGCCTCTTCCTTTTTGGGGTGTCGAGGGCTTTGCCCAGCGCCCGAAATGCGGTATGATGTGGCTTGGAGGTCGTGAAATGCCCATCTACGAATACGAGTGCACCAAGTGCGGCCAGCGCGTGGAAGCGCTGATCCGCAACGTGAAGGATATACCCGCGAAGTGTGACGCCTGCGGCGCTAAGTTGCGCAAGGCCCTGTCAAGCTTCAGCGTTTCCGCGCCGTCGGCGCCGAAGCACGAACCGTCCGCCAAGTGCTCGTCCTGTACGAGCGGCTCATGCCCTTATAGCGGTGGGATGTAGGGCGCTGTTGCCCTATCCCACGAACCGACGCGCATTTTGGAACATGCGCAGCCATGGGCCTTCGTCTCCGCTGAACAGCCCGGCGGGCTTCCATGAGAGTTGCACGGCGCGGAAGGCGCGTTCGGGGTGGGGCATCATGATCGTCACGCGGCCGTCGCGGTTGCTGACGCCGGTCAACCCCTCGGGCGAACCGTTCGGGTTGAGCGGATAGCGTGCGGCTGGCGCTCCGCCATGATCCACGAAACGCACGGCGGCCAGGCCGTCGCGCCGGAGTCCGTCGAGCGAGCCCGTGAGGGCGAAGTCGGCAAAGCCCTCTCCGTGCGCGACCGGGATCCCGAGCCGCGAACCTTCCATGCCCTTGAAGAAGATGGATGGCGACGGCAGAATCTCCACGTTCACGAAGCGCGCCTCGAATTGTTCGCATACGTTTCGGGTGAACCGCGGCCAGTGCTCCGCGCCCGGGATAATATCTTTTAGCAACGACAGCATCTGGCACCCATTGCAGATGCCGAGCGCGAAGGCGTCGGGACGCGCGAAGAAGGCGGTGAACATCCCGCGCAGCCGTTCGTTGAAGAGCGCCGACTTGGCCCAGCCGGCGCCGGCGCCGAGCACGTCGCCGTACGAGAAGCCGCCGCAGGCCACCAGGCCGGCATAGTCCTTGAGATCGACGCGCCCGCCCAGCAGGTCGGTCATGTGCACGTCGAAGCTGTCGAATCCGGCGCGCTCGAACGCGGCAGCCATCTCGACGTGACCGTTGACGCCCTGCTCGCGCAGGATGGCCATGCGGGGTCGGGCCCCGCCGATGTGGAAGGGCGCAGCCGGGTCGTAGGTCAGCGCGAACGTCAGGCCAGGATCGTTGTCGTCCTTCCGCGCTTCATGCTCCGCGCGAACGCAGTCGGCGTTGTCGCGGCGCGTCTGCATCTCATGAGTGAGTTCCGACCACGCCTGGTTCAGTACCGCCAGGCGTTCCATGAACAATACCCGCTCGGCGACTTCGATGGTGAGCGTCCGCTCGGCGGCCAGGCCGCCGATGATGAAAGCCAGTTCGCCGATCCCGTGGAGATGGAGGATGTCGTTGACGCGGTTCAGGTCGCGGTCAGCCACCTGCATGACGGCGCCCAGTTCCTCGGCAAACAGGCTGGCGAGCGGATCGTCGCCCAGTTCGTCCAACTGCAAGCGGACGCCTTGACGGCCCGCGAAGGCCATCTCGGCCACGGTGGTGAACAGGCCGCCGTCCGACCGGTCGTGAAATGCCAGCAGGAGACCCTCGCGTACCAGGTCCTGCATGGCGGCGAAGAAAGCGACCAGGTCTTCGGGGCGGTCGACGTCCGGCACGGTCGCTCCGACCTGGTTGTGGACCAAGGCCAGGGCCGACGCCCCAAGCCGGTTTTGTCCGCGCCCGAGGTCGACGAGCAACAGCGTGCTGCCGAGTACCGGCTTAAGGTCGGGCGTCACCGTTTTCCTGACGTCGGTGACGGGCGCGAAGGCTGTCACGATCAGGCTTAGCGGCGAGGTCATCTTGTGCGTCTGCCCGCGCGAGTCCTTCCAAGTCGTCCGCATGGACAACGAATCCTTGCCGACGGGGATCGACACGCCGAGCTTGGGGCACAACTCGATGCCGACAGCTTTGACGGTGTCGAAGAGTCCGGCATCCTCGCCTTCCTCGCCGCACGCGCACATCCAGTTGGCGGAGAGCTTCACGGCGCTGATCGCGCCGATGGCCGTGCCAGCGATATTGGTGAGCGCCTCGCCGACGGCCATGCGGCCGGACGCCGCGGCGGACACCATGGCCAGCGGGGTGCGTTCGCCCATGGCCATGGCTTCGCCTGTGAACCCGTCGTAGGCGGCCGCCGTGACGCCCGCATCGGCCACGGGGGTCTGCCACGGCCCGACCATCTGGTCGCGGGCAACGAGGCCCGTCACGGAGCGGTCGGCGATCGTGATCAGGAAGGTTTTGTTGGCCACGGCCGGGAAGTGCAGCACCCGGTTGATAGCCTCCCGCAGATCGACGTTGGCCAGGTCCAGTTCGGCATGGGACTCGTGGAGGCGGCGGACGGTCCGGACCATTTGCGGCGGCTTGCCCAGGATAACCTGCAGGTCGATGTCGATGGGGTTGTTGCCAAAGTGGCTGTCGTGCAGGGTCAGGCGGCCATCGCTGCTGGCTTCTCCGATGACGAACGCGGGGCAGCGCTCGCGTCGGCACAAGTCCATGAAGCGGTCGAGCCCGTCGGGCAGCACCGCCAGCACGTAGCGCTCCTGGGCCTCGCAGCACCAGATCTCCATGGGACTCATGGAGGGTTCCTCGTTCGGGATCGCGCGCAGTTCGAAGCGCCCGCCCGTGGCAGCAACCAGTTCGGGGCAGCCGTTCGACAGGCCGCCGGCGCCGATATCGTGGACACTCAGGATGGGGTTGGCGTCATCGAGCGCGATACAGCCGTTGAGCACTTCCTGGCAACGGCGCTGGATCTCGGCATTGTCCCGCTGCACCGAATCGAAGTCCAGGTTCTCCGCGTTGCTGCCGCTGCCCATGGATGAAGCCGCGCCGCCGCCGAGGCCGATGCGCAGGGCCGGACCGCCGAGTTGGACGATATGGGCGCGTGGCGGTATGTCCTTTTTGAGCACATGCCGGCGCTTGATGTTGCCCAGGCCGCCGGCGGCCATGATGGGTTTGTGGTAGCCGCGGTAACGGTGGTTGCAGCGTTGTTCCAGGGTCCGGAAGATGCCGACCAGTTGGGGCCGCCCGAATTCGTTGCCGAAGCGGGCGCCGCCGAGCGGGCCGTCGGTCATGATCTCGAGGGCCGAGGCCAGGCGGTCGGGGAGTTCGGTCGCGTCCTTTTCCCACGGCATGAGGAACCCTGGGATGCGCAGGTTCGAGACCATGAACGCGGCCAGGCCGGCCTTGGTGCGGCCGCCGATGCCGGTGGCGCCTTCGTCGCGGATTTCGCCGCCCACGCCGGTGGCGGCGCCGGGATAGGGCGAAATTGCCGTGGGGTGGTTGTGCGTCTCGACCTTCATCAGGATGTCGATTTGTTCCTGCACGCCCGCATAGTGGGGTTGGCCGTCGCGCCGGATTTCGTACCAGTGGCCCGGGAAGCCCTCCATCACCGCTGAGTTGTCCGAGTAGGCCAGCAATGTGCCCGCCGGATGCTTGCGGTGGGTGTTGCGGATCATGTCGAAAAGGTTCGTGGTCTGCGGCTGGCCGTCGATGATCCAGTCGGCCCGGAAGATCTTGTGCCGGCAGTGCTCGGAGTTGACCTGGCCGAACATGACGAGCTCGACGTCGGTCGGATTGCGTTTGAGGGCTGAGTACACGTCGAACAGGTACTGGATCTCCTCGTCCGACAAAGCCAGCCCGAGGGAGGCGTTTGCCTGCTGCAATGCGGGCAGGCCGGCGCCCAGGAGATCGACCGAGACCAGGGCGGCCGGCTCCAAGTGCCGGAAGATGTCCGATAGATCCCGGTATGCGCCTTCGGTCATGCGGTCGTGGACCAGGTGCAGGCCCGCTCCGAGTTCGCGGGGGCCGAGATCGGCGCCGGCCGGTCCGGTAATGCGAAACCACACCCCGCGCTCGACGCGGCGGATATCCGTCAGGCCGCAATTATGAAAGATGTCGGTAGCCTTGGACGACCACGGCGACAGCGTGCCTTTGCGCGGAGTGACGAAGAACCCCTGGCGGGCGACGGGATCGAGCGGTTGGTCGGTGTCGAGCAGGGCTGCGACGCGGGGCCACACGCTGGGAGGCGCGCCGGCCGATTCGACCAGGAAGACGGTTGCCGTCTCGAGGCGCGCCACGCTTAAGCCCGGCACCTCGTTCTCGAGGTTCCGGATCAAGGCGGCGCAGCGGAAGTCCGACAAGGCGGCCGGGCCGCGGAAACAGTGCAGGGCAGCCGGGATACTCATAGGGTCGATTCCTTGGCGGCGCCGGGCGCCTTGGGCGTTTCGGCGTGCGTGCCGTGCCCCGTGATCAGCGGTTTCGGCTGCTGGTTGAAGACCTTCGAATTGGCGGGCACGGAATGCGTGAGCCAGACGTTGCCGCCGATTTCCGAGCCGGCGCCGATGACGGTGTCGCCGCCCAGGATCGTGGCGCCGGCGTAAATTGTGACGTCGTCCTGCACATCCGGGTGGCGTTTGATGCCCTTGATCGGGTTGCCGTCGGCATCCTTGGGAAAACTCAACGCGCCGAGTGTCACGCCCTGGTAGAGCTTTACGTTCCGCCCGATGGTCGTCGTCTCGCCGATCACGACGCCCGTGCCGTGGTCGATAAAGAACCCGGGGCCGATCATGGCGCCGGGATGGATATCGATACCCGTCTGCGAGTGTGCGTACTCGGACATGATACGCGGGATCAGGGGCACGCCTTGCTTGTAGAGCACGTGCGCGATGCGGTGCGCGATGATGGCCTGAACGCCGGGGTAGCTCATGACCACTTCCATGATCGAGCGGGCGGCCGGGTCGCCCTCGTAGGCGGCCGTGACATCCTGCTGGAGCGTGCATTTTACGTCCGGGAGGGCGACGATCAGCGCGCGCACGGCCTGTTCGGCCTGGCGGACGCAGTCGCCGCAGTCCTTGCACTTGTCGAACTGGCACTGGTAGCGGAAGGCGCGTTCGATCTGCTCCCTCAATGCCTCGGCGGATTCCTGCAGGCGCTCCTCGATGAAGGTGCGGACATGGGCCGGCGGCACGGGATCCGACCCATGGCAACCCGGGAAGAGGATGGCGACCAGATCGTCGAGCACGCGGCAGATGGCCTTGCGGCCGGCCAGGTGGATGCCTTTTACCGTGTTGGCGGTCATACCGCACCCCTCGCAGGTGCAGAGGCTGCCGGCGGCCTCTGCGATCAGGCGGTTCAGGTCGGCGTTTGACGCGGGGGTTGTCATGGCGGTTCCTCGTTCCCTGTCAGGCACGCGTGATGCGCACCAAGATACGTTCTGCGCCCAAGTTCCACAGCCCGGCCTTCACGAGTGCCCGGCTGATGGCGGCATCGCCCAGCGGCACAATCCGCTCCACTCGGATGCCATCCGCCTGGCACAGTCCCATGAAGTCGCGGAAGGTGGCCAGATGGATGTTGGGCGTGTCGTACCACTCGAAGGGGATGGCGTCCGATTTGGGCATGCGGCCGGTGAAGCCGAGGTGGGCGCGATTCATCCAATTGGCAAAGTTCGGAATACTGACGATGCCGGCGCGGGCGACGCGCAGCATCTCCTGCAGGACGCGGCGGGGTTTGCGCACGACTTGCAGGGTCTGGCTGAGAATCACGTAATCGTAGGACTGGTCGGGGATGAACCCGAGGCCTTCGTCGATGTCGCCCTGGAAGACGTCCATGCCCTTGCCGACCGTGTTGATCAGGTGTTCCACGTCGATATCGAGACCGAGGCCGGTGATGCCGCGGGTGGCGGCCAGGCGCGCCAGCAGATCGCCGTCGCCGCAGCCCAGGTCGAGCACCCGGGCGCGTGGCTCGATCATGTCGGCGATCAGGGCGTCGTCCTGGCGCGTCCCAACCGGCGGAGGACCGCCGGCTCCAGGAGGATTCCGTGCGTTGGAGCCGGCCGTCCCCGGCCGGTTGGGACG
The DNA here is from genome assembly GCA_903895695.1 of uncultured bacterium. Lineage (GTDB taxonomy): Bacteria > Verrucomicrobiota > Kiritimatiellia > CAIKKV01 > CAITUY01 > CAITUY01. Next base: position 13,309 of record CAITUY010000127.1, on the reverse strand, counting down.
GTCGAGACCTTCGGAAGCGTCAGTCTGGGCCGACGCCAGGAACGTGGCGATCATTCGCGCCAGTTGGTCGACGTCGACCAGGAACGCGTCATGGCCGTACGGCGCCTTGATCAGGCAGTATGAAACGGACTTGCCGGACTGCACCAAGGCGGTGGCGATATCGAGCGACTGCTCGGGCGGGAATAGCCAGTCGGAGCTGAGCGCCACCACGAGAAAGCGCGCCTTTACGTCCTTGAACGCTGACCTAAGGTCGCCGTGCTGTTCGGCGAGATCGTAGGTGTCCATCGCATGCGTGATGTGCAGGTACGAGTTTGAGTCGAAGCGCTCGACAAATTTTTCTCCCTGATACTGGAGGTAACTCTCGACCTCGAAGCGCGTGCTGAACCGTTCCTGCGGGACCAGGTCGCGTTTACGCCGCCCGAACTTGCGCGTCATGATCTCGGGGGAGAGATAGGTGATGTGCCCGATCATGCGCGCCGCGGCCAGGCCGTCGTCCGGTTGGCGGCCGGTGCCGTAGTAATCGCCGGCCGCCCAGGCCGGATCGCTCACGATCACTTCGCGGCCGACGATGTCGAACGCCAGCGCCTGCGTGGAGAGCGAGGCGGCTGAGGCAATGCAAATGCAGCGTTGTACGAAGTCTGAGTGACGGATGCCCCATTCCAGGACCTGCATGCCGCCAAAGGAGCCGCCTACGGCAGCGTAGACCGTTTCGATGCCCAGATGCGCGAGCAGCAGGCGCTGGACGCGGACGATGTCGCCGACCGTGATGGCGGGGAAATGCGAACCGTACGGGCGGCCCGTGCGCGGGTCGATGGAGGAGGGCCCCGTGGTTCCCTTGCAGCCGCCCAGCACGTTGGCGCAGATCACGAAGAAGCGGGTGGTGTCGAGTCCCTTGCCGGGTCCCACCATGTCGTCCCACCAGCCCGGGTGTTTGTCCTCGGGCGAGTGGGTGCCCGCCACGTGGGAATCACCGCTCAGGGCATGGCACACGACCACGACGTTGTCGCGGGCCGGTGACAACGTGCCATAGCTCTCGTAGGCAACCTGCAATTCGGGCAGCATACCGCCACCCTCGAGAGTCAGTCCCTCGGGGGGCAGCGGGATGCGGGCGATGCAGGTCTCTACAAGGCCCACGGATTGCTGGGGGCGGTCGTCGTTCATGATGTGCGTCTCTTGCCCGAAACCGCCTTTCTAGGGTGGGCGGGACGCGAAGTCAAGGGGACAGCGGACGTCTCGCGGTCGATCCAAGCCAGATAGTCCGGCCAGCCGTCCAGGATGGGGGTGATGACGATCTCGGGAACCTCGTAAGGATGCCGCTCTCGGATGTAGGCCATAAGGGCGCGAACCAAGGGGCGGCGGGTCTTGAACTGAACAGCGACTTCGGCGCCGCGTTCCACCCGCCCTTTCCACCAATAGACGCTGCGCAGCGGCGCCAGATGGGCGCAGGCCGCAAGACGGACACGCACAACGGCCTGCGCCAGGGCGGAGGCCTTGGCAGCGGTCGGCAGCGTTGTCGATACTAACACGGGTTTGGCCGTCTTCATGAAAGATACAGGGTACTGATTTGAGGCCCTGGCTGCAAGGCTGGCTCAACGCGCAGGCTCAACGTGACGCGCAGGACGGAGCCGCCAGGACGGTTGACGCGCGGGGGCATCCCTGAGAGACTGCCCGCCATGACCGAACCTCGGGAAATTCTCGATATCCAGCGGCAACTGGTTCGCGGCGACGCCTCGCCGGCGAGCAAGTACCGGGCGCTGGTCGTGGGCCGGGGTGGGTGGGGGGCATTGATCAAGTACGAGTTGATCATAATGCTGTGCAGCGCCATGCCCGGTGCGCTGGGCCTGGTGTTGCGGCGCAAGCTCTATCCTTTGTTGCTGGGCAAGGTCGGACGCAACGTGGTGTTCGGCGCCAACGTCGCCCTGCGCCACCCGCACAAGATCACGATCGGGGACAATGTGGTGATCGATGACAACTGCCTGCTCGACGCCAAGGGCGACGCCAACCGCGGCATCGCGATCGGGTCGGGCGTGTTCATCGGTCGCAATACGATCCTGCACTGCAAGAACGGCGACATCACGATTGGCGACGATACCAACATTGGCTTCAACTGCGACATCGCCTCATCCAACCGCATCGAGATCGGGGCCCGCGTCCTGATCGCGGCGTACGCCTACGTGGTGGGCGGCGGGCACGGGTTCGACAAGGTCGACGCGGCCGTCATCGACCAGGGCCGGATTGCCGAGGGCATCTTCATCCGCGACGGCGCCTGGATCGGGGCCGGGGTGATCGTCCAAGATGGCGTGACGGTGGGCGAGGACACGATTATCGGGGCCGGCGCGGTCGTCACCGAGTCGCTGCCCGCCAAGGTCGTCGCCGTTGGCCTGCCGGCTCGGGTGCTGCGCAGCCGAACATGACAAGGAAACTTTTATGCCCTCTCAAAAACTGTTGAGCCAACTGGCCCGGAAACATGGAACGCCCATGATCGTCGTGGATCACGACGAAGTGCGCCGGAACTACGCCACGTTTAAGAAGTATCTGCCCCGCGTGCAGGCTTACTATGCCGTCAAGGCGTTCTCCGACCCAGTCATCGTGCAGACTCTGTTTGAAGCCGGAGCCAGTTTCGACGTCGCCTCCATGCCGGAGTTCCGGATCGTGTATGAGTACGTCAAGGACATGCCGCCCAAGCAACGCCAAGAATGGATATGGGACAAGATCATCTACGCGCATCCCATCAAGGCTGAGGCGACGCTTCGGGAACTGGACCCGTACAAGCCGCTGGTGACCTACGACAACCACGAGGAAATCCGAAAGATTAAGAAGCACGCGCCGCATGCCGGGCTCGCCCTGCGTTTGAAAGTGCCCAATACCGGCGCGATGGTGGAGTTGTCCTCGAAGTTCGGCGCGGCCCCGGGCGAAGCCGTGGATCTGATCCTCGAGGCCGACAAGGCCGGCCTGGTCGTGGAAGGGCTGAGCTTCCACGTGGGCAGCCAGACGACCAACTTCGACAACTTCGTGCAGGCCATCAACCTCGCGGCCAATATCTTCCAGGAAGCCAAGGATCGCGGTTACACGAAGATGAACCTGCTGGATATAGGAGGCGGCTTCCCGGCGCCCTACGACGCCACGGTTCGGCCGTTCCGTGAGCTCGCGCGCAAGATCAATGCCGAACTCGACCGGTTGTTTCCAAAGGACGTGCAGATACTCTCCGAGCCGGGCCGGTTCATGGTGGCGACGGCGGGCACGGCGGTGTCGACCATCATCGGCAAGGCCGTGCGGGACGGCAAGCTGTGCTACTACATCGACGACGGCGTCTACCACACGTTTTCAGGGATTCTCTTCGATCATTGCCAGTACCACATGAAGTCGTTCAAGAAGGGCCCGAAGCAGATCTGCACCGTGTTCGGCCCGACGTGCGATGCGCTGGATGTGGTCTCGATGTCCGAGGAGTTGCCCGGCAACCTTGAACTCGGCGATCTGCTCTACAGTGTGAACATAGGCGCCTATAGCAGCGCCTCCTCGACCCCCTTCAACGGCTTCCCACCCGCCAAGATCGTCCATATCAATCGGTAGGGTGGGCGCCATCCCACAAGACGCAGTGATCGACGGCAAAAGCTGCGCGGGCGAAGCGGAACTTACCGGAGAGTTCGTGCTCCAGGGCCGGGGCGGCGGCTACGGCGAGATGCGCCTTGCCGCCATAGACGGAGGCCAGGACCGTCTGTGCCGCCCGCACCACGCGGTCCGCCGCGCCGTCTTCGGTCAACACGCGCAGTCGGTACTCGTCCGGCGTCCCGCGGTCAAGCTGCCAGCCGCACAGTCCCTCGATCGCCGCGAGAGCGCGGTCGAGGGAGTCCACCGTCACCGCGCGGCCCCCGGGCGTGAAGGTCACGTCTTTGATCCGGCCGTCGATCGAGGCCAGCGTCAGCCCGCCGGTCCGCCCGCACGGGCAGGGACCCCGGTCGTCGCGGCGGGCGACATCACCAATGTCGAAGCGCAGCACTTCGAACCACGGATTGTGGAAGACCGTCACCAGCATCCGGCCCAGGGCCGGTCCGCCGTGCTCAGGCCGGAAGGGCTCGAAGTCCACGCGGCAGTGCTCGACATTCTGGTGCAGCCGGCCGGCTTCGCATTGCAGGAACACATGGCCGGTCTCGGTGGAGCCGTACGAGCTGGCAACCGGCGCCGCGAACACGGAGCGGATCAGGCGCAGGTAGACGCGGGACGGGAATGAATAGGTCAGGAAGATCAGGGCCGGCTGATACGCGGCTTGGCCGAGGGCGCGCAGACGCCGCGCGAACGCGGCGAGGTAGGCGGCATCGGCTTCCAGCACCACGGGCTCGTAAGTCGCCAGCTCGTCCGCCATGCGGCGCACGTCGTCATCAGTCCACGTGGCCGGGTTGATCTTCTCGTTGATATAGAGGTGCCGGCCGAGCGTCCGTTGGGCCACGGTCTGCGCGCGCTCCGAATAGCCCGGTCCCACGCAGCGGGGGGAGGCCAGGACGACTTCACGGTGGGCCCCGGTGGCAACCCGCCGGGCGACGGCGTTGAGTTGCCAGGCGCTGCGTTCGGAGGCCTCCCACCAGGGCGCGTGGAAGAGCAGCGTCACCTGGTCGTCCGTGCTGCCGCTGGTCTTGGCGTATTCGATCTCGCCGGCGGCCAGGGCCGCCTCCGGGTCCCGACCGGGATCGACGAAACCGCGGGGAAAATGGTCGCGCAAGTTCTGCTTGGTCAGGACGGGCAGCGCCGCGTAGCGGCGGTCGACCGGCACGCCGGGCCCCGGATCGAGCGGTTTCCAGGCGGCATAACCCGGCACCCGCGCGAGGGCGCGTTCCAGGACGGCGAGGCTAAGCTCGTTATCATTGCCGGGCGTGTTCATGAACGCTGGTTAAAATAGCAGGTTGGGATCTCCAAGGCCAGCGGGCCGGAATGGCGGGGTCCAGCGGTTCAATGGTGGAATCGGGCAGAGCGTCCGCCGTCGCGCGCAGGCGAGCCGCCGTGGCTGGCCGGGCCCAGAGCGACGACAACGGGTGGAGGTAGACAGGCACGAAGCCGAGGGCCGACAGATCCACCGGCGTCAGGCGCGTTCGCCGGTGATTGACGATGACAAAATCGACGCGGTTGTCGCGCACGAGCCGGTCCCAATCGGCACCTTCTCGCTCGTAGAAGCGGGCGTTCGCTTCAAGCGTCGTTTCGGGGAACGTTTCTTCGTAGCGGCCGTCCATGGAGATCTTGAGGCGTGGGTAGAGGCGCCAGGCCGCATAGCTCCCCCAGTCGAACGGCACGGCGACGTTCCCATCGAAGCCGGCGCGCAAGAGGATATCGCACTCCCGGACGGGAAAGATTCCGATAGGCGCCAGGACTGCGAATGACGCCCCGGGCAGGAATCGCAACAGCAGCCCGGCAGTCAACCCGCCGAACAGCAGCGTCAGGCATTTTGCCGCTGGCCGGCCGCCAGGCCCGCGCGTGACGAGGGCTGGCAGCAGGGCTGCGGCGGCCAGGCCGAAGAAGGGCGCGTGGCGGCGGTGCAGCCAGCCAGCCGCGGCGGTCAGCAGAAGCAGGACCAGGGCCGGCGCCAGACGGCGCTGCTGCGTGGCGTCCTGCCGTCGCCACAGCGCCGCGACCATAACCAGCGCTACGACGGTTAGGATGCGAAACCCGGTGTAAGCGTCCCAGTTCCACACGGGCATGGGGCTCCACTCCTCGATACGCGGACGCGGACGCAGGAGGGCTGGAACGAGGTAGCTGAAGAATCGCCATCCCCAGGGGTTGAGAAGCGAGACGACCGCGCCCCCGGCCAGTGCGAGCCACGGCCAGGCCGCGTATGAAGAGCCGTCTTTCGGTCTGGCCCGGCCTTGCAGGAAACGCGGCAAGCACGGCGGGCTCTGCGCAAGTGCGTAAACAGCCGGCGGCAGGAACCCGGTAACGAACCCGCCGTGGACGTTGACCCAGCCGAGGATGAGCACGGGAATCAGCGGCCACCAGGCTCGGCGGCCGGCGGCGATCCGTTCGCAGAGCCAAAGCATCAGGGCAAAGGCCGCATACGTGAGCGCATGGCTGCGGATGACCGGCACGTAGCCCGGCAGAATCGTCCAGGCGCAGGGAATGGCGGCCAGCAGGAGGACGGGCGGCGTGGCGCCACGGCGTCGAGCGGTATCGAGGGCCAGTCCGAGCGCGGTCAGCGCCAATAGGATCTTTAGCAGCATCAGGCCAGCCGGGCCGCCGATCTTGAGCACAGTGAAGAAGATCACGCCCGCGCCCCACTCGTGGTCGATCCAGGCGGGAAGGGTCGGCGTGAAGGCGAACACGTCACGAGACCACAGCGTTCCCGTATGCCAGAAGCGTGCGCCGACGGCCAGCCGCGCCCACAGGTCGTTGTCGGCCGTGTTGTTCCAGGCAAGGACGACCGAGAAGCCCAGGATGCCCAGCGCGGCGGTGCCGAGCCACCACATGACGGGGGGGGCGGGTCGGCGGATGGCGTCTGTTGCGGGAACTGCCATGGTGGAGCGCTACGTGACAGTTAACCAAAGACGCAACGGCCCCGCCAGCCGCAAAGAATGGCCCGGCCCAATGGACTGTCGGGCTTTGGGATTGAATGCGCCATGGGCCTGTGTCAGATTCCGGTCGCCGGAGTGCGGGTTCTCGGGAATTGAGCATGCGCCAGGACAAGGGCCACTCGCGCAGGTCTTCTTCGAGCACCCGAAACGGACTGACAGCACCAGCATCGTCATGGATGAGACACGGATAGTCGTTTATGAGGAGCGGCAATCATGATTGCTGGTCTCCCTCAGGGAAAGGAATTCTCCGAACTGACCGCGTTGGTCAAGAACGGAGACATCGTTGTTTTTGTCGGTTCCGGCCTGTCCAGTCGATACACCCGAGAAGACCTGAGCGGTTATCCTTCATGGCCCGATCTCGTCGACGATCTATGTAAACGGTGCAAGGTGTCATACGAACCGGGCGAGGTCCTCACCAAAACGACCACGCCTGAACGACTGCAGATCTTGGCTGGCATGGCAAAGAAGGCAGACATAGCGGGTTACGTTCAGGTAATACAGGATCACTTCGCGAAGACGATCGTTGATAGGAAAGAATACTATGACCTCCTTATGCAGATCGACTTCCATGCGTACGTCACAACCAACTATGACCCTCTTCTCGCCCAGGCTGCGGTGAGGACTGCATCTTCTCCAAGAGAGGTGTGTGCCTACCCTCGGCTTCACTGCGGCGACATAGCGCTCAGGCGAGTAGTCTATCTGCACGGTTACGTCGAGGAGAATGGTAAGGCGGACCCAGAGGCGCTCATTCTCACTAAAGACGATTTCGATTTTGCCTATGGCGAGGAGGCGGGCGGACTATTGCTCCCTTGCTGGGTGTCGTTGCTGAAGGATCACAATGTCTTGTTCTTGGGATGCGAACTGGGCGAAACAGAATTGGCGGTGTGCTTCAAACGATGTAACCGCCTGCGAAAGGCCATGAGAAAGCGGTTCAATGTGTGCCCCAAGAAACGGTTCATATTGCTGCCAGAAATTGAGGAGCAGACATTCGATGACAGCGTTGATAGTGGAGCCCGATTGACCATGGCGAGCAAGAGGCACGCGACTATACAACGTCTGAGTGAGTTCGACGTGGCGCCAATCATGTATGACCCAAGGGACAAACGACACGTAGGGTTAGTTGAGATACTCCGAGATTGGGCGCCGCCGCGTCCTGCGCCTATGTTAGTTGCTGACTAGAGGGAAGACAGCATGAGCAATCCAGGAAAGTTTTTTGACCAGATGACGGCCCTCGATCAACTCATGCAGCGACCCCCTACAGACCAGAATGTGCAGGAGTTCGCGGCGATGGTCAAGTCATCGGAGCAACTTGGCAGTTACGCCTTCAGCACTCTGAGCAGAGCGGATTGGATACCGGCGTTGCGCCGGGCGCAACTTATGGAACTCGCATCGGCGCCATCGCGGATATCGTCGGCGCAGTCCACCTACCTGAAGCGAATGGCAAGCGACGATTCCGTGCAACGGCAGGTGCTGGAGATCATGTTGGGGGTCCGACAAGAGATTGACCAGGACATGATCGCTGACTTCACCGATGCGGCTTTAGCGATGCGCGATGATCTTGCCTCGCTATGGGGGCGGCGTGTGATCGAGTGGTTTCGGGCTGGCAACCAAGTGCGTGGGGGAATCGCAGATAGTATCGGGAAGCTGATCGCCAAACTCGCCAAGGCTGGAGATTCAGCAGTTGCCGTGAGTCTTGCAAGCGAACTGCTCGCCGTTCTGCCGGACCCCGACGCAGATAAGAAACGGCAGATGGGAGGTGACCTAGAAAAGGCCGCACTGGCTACAATTGAGCCCAGTATTCGGTGTGATCGGTATGACTACGAGCAAGTGCTGCAGGACAATATGCCTGATCTTGTAGATGCTGATCCGTTTGGCGCGCTCGATCTCCTGTGTAGCCTTTTGGGGATGGCCATTGCTCTTTCACGGTCTGAAGGCGAACAGACCAAGCCACGTGACGCTACTTATCTATGGCGTTCGGCGATTGAAGACCACGAGCAGAATCACGACTATGGGATTGACTGCCCACTAATCACTGCTGTCCGAGACGCGGCGGAGCGAATATGCAGGAATGCGCCCGGCAAGGTCGGCGAGGTGGTCGAACATGTGGAACGCCATGGGTGGTATGTCTTCAAACGGATCGGCTTGCACCTCCTGCGGGTAGTGGAGAAACCTCCTGCGGCCATCGTGGAGGAGCACCTCGTCAATGAGGAACTGTTCAATCTGTCGGCTGTGCACCACGAGTACTACCACCTGCTGCGTGTCCGCTATGCGGAACTATCCGCGACGGGGCAGGAGATGATCCTAAAGTGGATTGAGCAAGCCGCACCTGAACAACAGTACTTGGTCGAGCATGACGGCGACCTTAGCGCAGAGAAGAAGGAGAAGCGGCTCACGTACTGGCGGCTTAAGAAACTCAGTGCAATTGAACAGTATCTGACTGGCGAGTGGAGGCAGCGGTTCGAAGCATGGAACCATGAACTCGAACCCATGGCGATGCCCCCCGACTTCCATTCCTACACGACTTCGTGGACCGGACGCCCGGAAAGTCCGATCAAGAAGGAGGAACTCGGGGGCATGACGCCTGCCGAAGTGGTCGTCTACCTCAAGACGTGGAAGCCTTCCGGTGAGTTGAGGGCGCCGACCCCCGGTGGCCTTGGGGCTTCGCTGGGCGATCTGGTCGCAGAACAACCGGAGCTCTATGCCGCCGGTATCGCGCAGTTCATGGACGCTGAGTTGGATCCCACCTATATTCGGCACGTTATTTCGGGATTTTGCCGCGCCTTGGAAAGCGGTAAGTCTCTGCCGTATGGTGCGTTATTCGGGCTTTGCCGGTGGGTTCTGGAACAGCCCCGCGATTTGGACGGGCGCGCAGTCCCTGAACACCTTAGGGACGGTTTCGACATCGACCGGACTTGGCGGAATACCAGAAGTGAAATCGTACGGCTTGTGGAGAAAGCGTTCGGCGAAAAGTCGAACCTACCGTTCTCGCTGCGTCCGCAGGCGTGGGCCGTGCTTGAGCCACTGACGGATGACCCGGAGCCTGATGACGATTACGAGAGGAATAACTGCGGCGACAACATGGATCCGTTGACGCTGTCGCTAAATACGGTTCGTGGAAAAGCGCTCCACACTGTCATGAATTATGCGATGTGGGTTTACCGCCACATCAAGGCGGATGTCCGCGTGCACGAGAAACGAACGCCTGAATTCAAGGATATGCCTGAGGTGCTGGCGGTGTTGGAGCGGCATCTTGATGTGGCCTTGGACAGGTCCCAGACCTGTCGGGCGGTATACGGTCAATGGCTCCCGCAAATCGTGCATCTCGGGTCTGCGTGGGTTGAGTGGAACAAGACTCGTCTGTTCCCGGATGATCCTGGCCTTGCGGCATTGCGCAATGCTTTGTGGCGCACGTATTTGTTATATGGGGGCCAAGTCCATGCTTCGGTTGCGAAAGTCTTGACGGAGATCTATCGCGAGGAAGTCCTCAAACTCAGGGGGAAGGATCTCGGTGATAAACAGTCCAGGACGCCGGAAGCACACTTGGTTGAACATATTGTCATCCTGCATCTATGGGATGACGCCCATACTTTGGATGAAGGTGGGCTGGTCGATTTGCTGTTCAAGAATGCTCCAGTCCAGTTGACGGCTCATGCGATGAGTTTCATGGCGCGTGCTGCCTGCCGTCAACCACCGCTTGAGGCAAAGGTTAGGGAGAGAATGAAGGCACTTTGGGAGTGGCGCGTGCGGCAAGTCGGTGGTCCGGACAAGATGCCCAAAGAGGAGTTGTCGGGCTTCGGTTGGTGGTTTGCCTGTGGAGCTTTCGACGCAGGTTGGGCCTTTGGTTACTTGGAGGCGGCACTGAAACAAACAGACATCGGCCATTCCCGTTTGCAGGTGTTTGAGCGCTTGAACGAGGCGTTTGCCACCCATCCCCAAGAATCCCTGCGCTGTCTGAGGCTTTTCATCGACAGAAACGAGGACCCATGGTTCTGTCGAGGGGGGCGTCAGCAAAAGGGCGTTTGGGCTCTCTTGGAGCAGGCAATAGCCTCCTCGGATTCGGCGATACGGGATCCGGCCGAAGATATCGTTCATTTGCTTGGGTCAAAAGGGTATCTTGAGTATCGGGAATTGTTGAAGACTGGGCCTGAAGGTCAGTCGTGAGGCCGGTGCCGTAGGGGAGAATTGGTCCAACTTGCGTTGCAAGCGGCGTGGTAACTGCTGCAAGATGAGTTTGAAGAGGGAGGAGGAGAACGATGATCAAGAAACTAAGCATCGAGCGCTTCAAATCGATTCGGCATCTGGATATCGACTGCCGGCGCATCAATCTCTTCATCGGCGAGCCCAATGTCGGGAAATCGAACATACTGGAAGCGCTGGGGCTATTGTCTTGGTGTGCCTCATCCGGCAAGTCACTCAAGGAGTTCGTGCGATTCCAACAAACGCAGCAGTTGTTCTATGATGGTCTTACTGACGAGCCCATGCGGATCGTGTATCAAGGCGAGCCGGCTGGCGAGGTGACGGTGAAGTTCGAGAGGGAACGCTTCTGGTTTTCATCGAGCGCACAAGCGTCATCACAACTGGCTATCCTCGACTTCAATGGTAACCAAGCGCCATCACAACTTCTGCAGGGCGGGGAGGCATTCCGGTTCTATCGATTCCGGATGCTGGAGAAGTTCGATTCGGGTGAGCCCGGCACGTTGATACCACCGGACGGCCGTAATCTGTTTTCTGTCGTGTACGGATCCAAGGGCATGCGGGAGTGGCTGGTGGAACTCTATCGTCCGTATGGCTTGGCGGTCGTGATGAAGCCGCAGGAGAAGGCGTTTGAGCTCCAGAAACACCAGGACGGTGTGGTTACAGCCTATCCTTATGTAATGTCGTCGGATACGCTCCAGCGAATGCTCTTCTATCACGCGGCCATGGCTTCCAACAAGAACGCCGTGCTTATCTTTGAGGAGCCGGAGGCGCATGCCTTCCCGTACTACACCAAGCATTTGGGTGAGACCATTGCTCTTGGCGACACCAACCAGTATTTCATCGCGACGCACAACCCGTATCTGTTGAGCGCCATTGTCGAAAAGGCGTCCAAGAGCGATGTGGCGGTGTTTGCCGCCTGCTATCGGAACTTCGAGACGCAAGCGAAACTACTGAGCGACAATCAATTGAGCCGCCTGCTGGATGCTGATCCGTTCCTCGGACTGGAATTGGTGCTGGACGACGAGGTGCCGGCATGATTGCAGTGGAGTGCTATGCCGACACGCGCTTAGTTCTGACTCTGGGCGCAACGAAGGCATCCGTCAAGCATGCACGCGGGAAAGGGCACGTTTTGGATATCCTTCGCGACGGCAAGGCGGACATCGGGTTGGTCGATGAAGACCCAGGCTCTGCGGACTACCCCGAAATGCGGCGTTACCGCGTCTCAGAGAGTTTTGGCGGCCTCCGCCTCATGCGGCATACCGAGGTTGACGGACGACGGGTGATTGTCGTCTGCCCAAGACTTGAGGAATGGATGCTGGCCCGTGCGCGGTCTGCAAATGTCGATCCTGCCGAGTTCGGCTTGGCCCTTGATCCCAGGCGACTCCATGGCTGCGGCCGGTATGACCGGCATCCGCGGTTCCGGTTGTTTCTGGAGCGACTGGCCGCTGCCGATGCGGAAGTCCAGAGACTGAGCGCGTGGATTCGTCAGTAGAAGCGGCGATGTCACCCACGATGCTGCCGATCGCGCGACTCTGATACCAGTTGATCGGCTTGCCGATTTGAGGTGTTCTATGGCGGATGTGGCACTATTTGCGGTGATTCGGGAACTGAAGGCCATGGCCGGCCAGACTGTGGCCTTGCGCGGCTGGGTGCAGGGGAAACGGTCGGGTGGCAAGGTCGTGTTCCTCGTCATGCGCGACGGCACGGGACTGTGTCAGTGCGTGGTGGAAGCCGCCCAGGCGGAGGCGTTCGCCGCGGCCCAGGCCCTGACCCAGGAATCGTCGGTCATCGTCACCGGCACCGTGCGGCTCGACGAACGCGCGCCGGGCGGGGCCGAGCTGGCCGTGACCGCCGTGCAGGCGCTACAGATCGCAGCCGAATACCCGATTGCCCGCAAATCGCACGGCATCGATTTCCTGCTGCAGAACCGGCACCTTTGGTTGCGGTCCGCCCGTCCCACCGCCATCCTGCGGATCCGGCATACGGTCATCCGCGCGATTCGCGACTTCTTCGATGGGAACGGTTTCACGCTGGTTGACATGCCGATCCTGCAGGCGGGCGCGGGGGAGGATCGCGCGTCGCTGTTTCCCGTCGACTACTTCGGTGAGAAGGCATTTCTGAGCCAGACCGGCCAGTTGCACCTGGAGAGCGCGTGCATGGCCCTGGGCAAGGTGTACTGTTTCGGGCCGACATTCAGGGCCGAGAAGTCCAAGACACGGCGGCACCTGACTGAATTCTGGATGGTCGAGCCGGAGATTGCATTTGCCCAGCTCGAGGACGTGATGGCGGTGGCCGAGGACATGGTCAGCGCCGTAGTCGGGGCCGTGCTGGCGGCCAACCGCGACGAGTTGGCGGTGCTTGGCCGTGAGCCGGCCGCGCTGGAACGCGTCCGCAAACCTTTTCATCGCATCACCTACACGCAGGCGGTCGAGTTGCTGCACAGCGACGAGGTGCGGCAGCGACTGGAGGCCGAACTTGAGGCCGACCGGCAGCGGCTGCAGTCCTTGATCGGAGAACTCGAGCGCACGGAAGCGGAACTGAAGGCCGCGCGCAAAGGCTGG
>CAITUY010000126.1 GCA_903895695.1 uncultured bacterium | reverse complement strand
CGTCCACGCTCATGCCCACGCGCCTTGCGCCAACCGGTCAGTAACTGGCCACGACTCCGCAGAAACGCTTCATCCTCAGGCCCCTTTGAGTTCAAGGTCACCCCAAAACACTGCTGAATTACCGAAGGGCATTGGGGCTAAGCGCCATCATCGTGATGCCGATTGGCGCACTGATCGGCAGTTTTGTCTGGGGCGCCATCATGTTCGTGATCTGGAAGATTATGGGTTCTAACGAGGAATTTGAGACGGCCTACCGCTGCACGGCCTATTCGATGGCCATTGGTCCGATTGCGATATTGGCGGGATTGATCCCGTTCGTCGGCTGGTTGGCGGGGATGGTCTGGGGTCTTTATCTGGTCGTGACGGCGAGCGTTGAAGTTCACAAAATTCTCGCCAAGACCGCGTGGATGGTGTTTGGCATCATCACTGGTGTCTTCGTGCTGATGGGCGGATGTACGAGTCTGATGGCCCGTCGTGCGGCGAGTGGCATGCAGGCATATTCGCAAGAAATGCAGAAGGCCGCCAAGGAGATGGAGAAGAGCAACGCAGATATGGGCGCCAGCGCCGCGAAGAGCGCGGCGGCCATGTCGAAGATACTCGAGGCCCAGGCAAAACAGATGCAGTTGCAGGCCGAGAAGGCCGCGAAGGAAGCCCAGGCCGAGGCCGACAAAGCCGCGAAGGAGCAGTAGGAAGACGTAAGGTGGGCGGGCTGTTGCACGCAGTCCAACGGGGTAGGGCGTGGGCGTCCCCGCCCCGCCGTGACAGGTACGAGACAGGGGCGCAACAGTCACGGCGCGGCGAGGACCCGCCTACGCCGGAGGCTCCGGCGGGCAGGCAGCCGTCGCCCTACCTAAGATGCGGCGCACTTGCGTCAGACATCGTGGTCACGGTGTCGCCGGAACCGCCAGCCCAGCGTAGCCTGCGCTAGGGCCGTGACGGCCAGCACCGCGCCGGCCATCGCGTAGACCGGGCGGTAGTCGGCGGCCCCGTAGACCGCGCCGCCTAGCACCGAACCCATCACGAGGCCCGTGGATAGCGTAGCCTCGTGCATGGCCATGCGCCGCGCGCGGTCCACGCTGCCGGCCACACCGTGGAAGATGCTCGCCGAATAGCTCATGGCATTGCTGAAGCCGAAGAGGGCCAGCGAGAGCCCGAGCAGGACCGGCGACCGGGCCATCAGCAGCAGGCCGAATCCCGCGGCCCCGAGCAACTGCCCGGCGATCATCGGACTCAGCCGGAAATGCCAGAAGGCCAGGGCCCCGAGGGCGAGGAATCCTGCCGAGTTCGTGAACGCCCGGATCAGCAGCAGCAAGCCTACGCCGCTTTCGGCCAGGCCGAACCGTTCGCGGCCGATTAGCGGGAACACCCCGGTCAGGATACCTTGTCCAAAGTATGAACCGAACAGCCCGATCCAGGCGGGAAAGCGCAGCGGGGTGCTTGCGTCCCGTTCCGCCGCGCCGCCTGCGGCGGGCGCGGGTGGCTGCCAGCCGCGTCCGCCATCCGGCGCCAGGCGGCGCCGGCGCAACACCAGCAGCCCGGCGGACAGCATGAGCGCCGCGGCCAGCCATAACGGCGCGCCGCTCTGCCGTTCATTCAGCCAGCCGCACAGGTAGGGACTGACTATGCCGCCCACGCACCAGGACAGGTTGAACCGGATCATGGTGCCGGCCAGTTCTCGGCTTTCTCTACCGGCGGAAAGGCACCCCATGACAGACGGCCAGAAGAATGCCAGAACCACGCCGAACACGGCGTAGCACACGAAGACGCCGGGCAGGACCGGCGACAGGCGCAGGGCAATGGTCGCTGCCGCCACCAGCACGGCCGAGCCGACAATCTCGTGGATGGGCGAATGGCGTTCGATCAGGGGGCGCAAGCCCAGGCAGGCGATCGCGTAGGCGATGGCCCACGTGGCGGCCAGCCAGCCCATCGTAGCCGGGGCGGGATTGAAGGCATCCTTGGCGAAGAAGACAATCCCGAGGTTCAGGTTACCCAGGGCGACTGAGGCCAGGAAAGCCGCCGCGAAGAGGGCGCGGTCCATGGACCGGCGCGAGACGGGATCCGGGGCCGCGGGATGTGGGCGGAGTCGGTCACGCCGGGGCCGGGGCCGCGCCGAATACGGTGAAGTCGATTACGCCGGGCCGGATGCTCTCGGGACAACCGGTAACGACCAGGCGCGCCCGGCACGCGGCGCGGGTCGGGAACGGGCGGTAATCGATGAGCAGGTCGACATCATTCTTGTCGGCATTCAGGGCGCAGACCCAGTTGTCGCGACCCGGCGGCTGAAGTTCGACGCGGTACTGGAAAGGCCCAGGGCCCGCGCCGGCGTCGTAGTCCAGACCGAGATCCTTCCAGATCACGCGGACCGCGGCCACCTCGAAGGGAGCCTGAAGGTCGACGGTGAGCGTGGGGGCCGGGTCATCGGCGGCAGGTTCCCAGAAAGTGAGCATGCTGCCGTCCACGGCGTAAAGCGGCGGGCGGCCGGGCGCCTCGCTTGACGCGCGGGCCGACCGGGACAGCGTGAGCGGCAGCGCGGCGGCGTCATTGCCGTTCTGGGGATCGGGCTTGAGCCCGGGCGCCCACTGGGGGATCTCGGACGGGCCGCGGACGAACAGGTTGCCGTCAGCATCGATGCCTGCCGGATCGAGCCCGATGCGGCGCTCGAAGATGTGCTCGTAGCAGACGGTACAGGTATAAAAAGCCCACAGCGTGTCGTTGGGGCCCTTGACCAGGCACCCGTGGCCCGGCCCGCGGATCAGGCCCGACTGGGCGGCGAGGATGGGGTTACGCGGTTGGTAGCGGAACGGCCCGAGCGGCGTTTGCGCCACATAGGTGCCCATCCCATAGGTACGCCATTCGGTGCCTGGCGCCGCGTAGGTCAGGAAGTAGCGGCCCTCGTGTTTGATCATCCATGAGCCTTCGACATAGCTCTTCGAGGGGTCTTCATTCCAAGCGCCGTAGCGTTCCCAGACGTGCGCGGGGTCGTACGAGAAGAGCATGCGGGGTTCGGTAAGCAGGTGGTTGGGCTCGGCGGGATCCAGTTCGGCCCCGAAGATGCCGGGCGCGCCGAGTCCCCAGTAGGCATAAAGATGTCCGTCTTCGTCGGCGAAGAGCATGGGATCGTTGAAGGCCTCGACCGGGGTGCCGTCGGGTTTCAACATGGGGCCGACCTCCGCAAACGGGCCGAGCGGGTTATCGGCGGCATAGAGGGGCGCGTCGCACGCCGTGAGGAGAAAACGGTCGCGGTGGACGACCACGGTCGGCGCGTACCCGGCATCGTAGGGCTGCAGCCGGATGTGCCGCCATGTGACGAAGTCCTCGCTCACGTAGGCCATGCCACAGGATGGGTACAGGTACCATTTTCCGGCGTGATAGATCACGGTGGGGTCGGCCGTTTCGCGGAAATCGCGGGGCGGGTCGTGGCGGAACTGCCCGGAACTGCCGGATTTTTCGTAACTCGCCCGTCCGCGAGGGTAGTCGGGCAGAGGAATCGGGTTGCAGTAGGTTCGGGCGAGCCGGGATTGGTCGGACGGCAACATGACGACCTCCGTTTTCTCGGTGCTTGGCATGGGCCGATGATCGGGCGGGGACGGGTAAGCGGTCAAGCGGATTTGCCGTAATCTGGCGCTTTCTTTACGACTCCTTGACACATGTTCGGTTGAGACGTGTGAGAATGATTCCAGATACAGGGGAAACAGGCGTCATCAGGAGGATGGTTCAATGAGAACACTGCTCTACAGGACGAGGCGACATCCCTTCGGCCAATCGCCGTTCCCCGACTACGAGATCGTCGACCAGTACGTCTACAGGACGTCATTTCATCCGGAGGGTGGTTCGACGGCGCCCGTCTACGAAATCGTGGCAGGCCGGTTGTATCGCACCTGTTCCCACGTGGATGGCGCCTGTCGTTTCGGCGATTATGAGATCGCTGACAACACCCTGTGCCGGACCACCTATCACAAGCGGGGGCAGAGCCAGTTACCCGATTACGAGATCAGGCATTCACTAATCCTGGGCCACGAACACGGCGACGTGTCGGTGGAGGTGGGTATCGGTGCGAGGCAGGTCGTATGGGACCTGTGCTGCGCCGGGATCCAGGTGGCGGTAGCGTAATGCGGCGCAACCGTCGCGGCAGGATATAGGAGGAGGAGGAGGGGGGAAGCGCGCCAGAAGGGGAGGCGCGCTTTTTTTATTCCCCGTCGACCGAGATGCCATGGAGGTCGAGCAACGAGCCGTCCAGCCGGTGCAGGTCCGTGCGCGCCAGGATGGCTGCGACGACAGCCTGAACGTAGGCCAGCTTGCTCCCGAGCAGGTCACGCTGGGCCTGGGCCACCAACAACGGCGTTGACTTGCCCTCGCGGAACTTCATCATTTCGGCATCCAGTTTTCGTTCCTGCAGCGTGCGCGAGGCCAGCGTTGCCACCACCTGTTCGTCCGAAGTGTGCGCCTGTACCCAGGCCGTTCGCACGTCCTCCTGGGCCAACTGGCAAAGGTTGTTCAAGGCTTCCGCGGACTGGTCGCGGGACAGGATGGCGCGCCGGTGGTCAGCCTTTGCGCTGCGGTTCCCCAGGGGCACGTTGAGCTGTAAGCCCACGCTTACATCCCGTCCCGGGTCCGCGTCGCCGCCGATCGAGCCATTGAACGAGGCCGCGTAACCGCTGCGGCCGAGGGAGGCGAAAAGATCCAGGCGCGGCAAAAGCCCGTTGCGCGTCTTGACGAGTTCGAGGTCGCCCCGTTCGATGGACAGGCGAGCCTGGTTGAGGTCGGGCCGCTGGCGCAGCGCGCGGGTGACGCAAGTCTCCACGGGATCAAGCGCGGCGGCCGGGGCCAGGGGATCGTCGCCGATTGCGGGGGTAAGCTGCCAAAGGCCCGGCTGCGCCGGGTTGAGCAGCCGGACGAGATGGAGCCGGGCCGCCTCGCAGTCGCTTTCGGATTGAATCAGTCCTTCGCGACGGAGGGCGACTTCGGCGTCGGCCGCAACGGCATCCAGGTCGGCCAGTTTGCCGACGCGGATACGCTCGCGCGTTTCGGCTTGTTGCTGCTCGGCAACGTGCAGGGCGTCGCGATAGGCCTCGCGTTGGAATTGAGCGAGGACGTAGGTCCAGCAGGCGCGTTCGACGTCGGCCACAAGGGCCAGCGCAAAGCCCCGCAGCTCCCATACCGACAGTTGGGTGTCGAGGCGGGACTGCCTGAGAACGACGAGGTTCGGTCCGGTACCGAACCCGTCGAGGAGGGGTTGCGTTACGGTTGCACCGAGCCGCGACGCCGCGTGATCGCCCGTCGACTCGGTGAGGTCCGTCGCGCCATTCAGTTCGACCCGCGTGCCGGTGGGCAAGGTGGTGCCGAGGACCGCCTGGGCCGTGGTGGATTCAACTACGCTCGGTGCGTCAGACGTGGTGGTCGAGCTCAACACGTTGGCTGGGGCGTGTTGCCGACTTCGGGCAATCGTGCCGTCCAGGCTGGGGTCGAAGGCGGCGCGGGCGTTGTCCTCGCGCGTGCGGATAATCGCCGGGTCGAGGCGCTGGACGCGGAAAGCGGTATTGCGGTCCAGTGCCATGACGATGCCATCGGCCACCGAGAGGCGGAGGACGTTGGTGGCGGCGGGGGCGGCCGGGAGAGGGTTGAGGGTGGAAGGTGGAGGAGGAATGGTTGATGGTTGATGGTTGATGGGGAATGGGCCCTGGGCGGAGGCGAGCGTGAGGCTTGCGGCCCAGGCGAGGATCAGGGCGCACCTGAAACTTTGTGTGCCACATCGGGGAGCGGCGCGGCTTCCCGCGCCGGTCGGAGCCGGAAGCGGCTCCGCTCCGGGGGGCGTCGGAGATCCTGCGACGTCTCCACGTACGATGAGTCGTTTCATGCGGGGACCTTGCTCCTGGAAATACGTTGCCGCAGCCGTTCCATGTACAGGTAGAACACGGGTGTGACGTAGAGCGTGAGCGTCTGCGAGAAGATCATGCCGCCCACGACGGTCAGGCCAAGGGGTTGGCGCGATTCGCCGCCGGCGCCGTAGGCCATGGCAATGGGGATGCCGGCGGCAATTGCCGTGAGTGTGGTCATCATGATCGGCCGGAACCGGATCAGGCATGCGTTGTAGATGGCGTCCCGCGGGGTCTTGCCTTCCGTGCGCTGGGCCTCGACGGCGAAGTCGACCATCATGATCCCGTTCTTCTTGACCAGGCCCACCAGCATGATGATGCCGACGAACGCGTAGATTGACAGGTCGACCTTGAAGACCAGCAACGTGATGAGGGCGCCGATGGCGGCGGATGGCAGGGCCGACAAAATGGTGATGGGGTGGAAGAAGCTTTCGTATAGCACGCCAAGCACGATGTAGATGACGAAGATGGCGACGAAGAGCAGTACCCCCATGCCTTTGATCGACGACTGGAACACCTGGGCCGTGCCTTGGAACGTGCGTGAGACCGAGGCGGGCACGACCTCGCGGGCAGCCTCCTCGACTTTGGTCACGGCATCGCCCAGAGAGGCGCCGGGTTTAATGTTGAACGCTACGGTGACGGAAGGGATCAGCCCTGAGTGGTTCACCGCCATGGGGCCGACATCTTGACGGATGCGGGCGACGGCATTGAGCGGCACGAGTTGGCCCGTGCCGGATCGCACGCGCAGCAGCGACAGCGCCGCGGGATCGTTCTGATATTCCGGCAACAGTTCCATGATCACCTCGTACTGGTTATTCGGCGCCAGGATGGTCGAGACTTGGCGGGTGCCGTAGGAACTGAAAAGAGCCGTTTCGATCTGTGCGGCGGAGAGTTGGAGCGCCGCCGCCGCGTCGCGGTCGATGTCAACCTGGACCTGCGGGTTCTTGATCTGCATGTCGCTCGTTACATCGGTCAGGATGTCGATCGACCGCAGGCGGGCCAGGAGCGCATCGGCTGTGCGGTAGAGTTCCGCACTGTCTGTTGACAGCAGCGTGTACTGGTATTGGCTGCGCGCGGCGCGGCCGCCGACGTTGATGAGCGGGGGATTCACCGGGTAGGCGCGGATGCCGGGCACCGAAGCCATGCGGGGCCTCAACTCCTGGATGACCTGATCAGCGGACAGCTTGCGCTCGCCGCGCGGTTTGAGCCGGAGCATGAGGCGCCCCGTGTTGCCTCCGCTGCTGCCGCGCGCTCCGGCGCTGACCATGAAGGCGTCCACATTGGGGTCTTCCTGGACCACGCGGGCCAGCGCCTTCTGGCGGTCCACCATGGCATCGAACGAAATGCCTTCGATGGCCTCGGTTTGTACGACGATCTGGCCGCGGTCTTCCGCAGGAATGAAGCCCTTGGGAATTACGGCGAACAGGTAGACGGTGAGGATCAGCGTCACGAAGGAAACAAACATGGTCAGACGCTGGTGGTCCAACACCCACCGGAGACTGACGGCATAGGAGTTCAGCCAGGCGTTGAACCCCTTTTCCGTAATACGGTGGAACCAGCCGTGCTTGGCGGCTTCCACGGGACGGAGGAGCCGGGCCGAGAGCATGGGGATGAGCGTTAGGGCAATGGCACCGGACACCAGCACGGCGACGCTGATGGTCATCGCGAACTCGCGGAAGATCCGCCCGATCAGCCCGCCCATGAAGATGACGGGGATGAAGACGGCCGCCAACGACAGGGTCATCGAGAGAATCGTGAACCCGATTTCACGGGTGCCGTCAAGAGCCGCCGTCACCCGGTCCTTGCCCATCTCCATGTGCCGCGTGATGTTCTCCAAGACGACGATGGCATCGTCCACAACGAATCCCATGGCCAGCGTCAAGGCCATGAGCGAGAGGTTGTCGAGACTGTAATTGAGCGCGTACATGACCATGAACGTGCCGACGAGCGACATCGGCAGGGCCAGGCTCGGGATCAGTGTCGCCGAGGCGTTGCGAAGGAAGAGGAAAAGGACGAGCACCACGAGCAGCAGGGTGAGCCCGAGCGTGAACTTCACGTCATGGTACGACGCCCGGATGGCCTGGCTGTTGTCCAGCAGGACGCTAAGCGAGACGGAGTCCGGGAGGGTGGCCTCGATCTTTGTGATCACGGCGCGGACCAGGTCGGCGACTTCGACCGTGTTGCGGCCGGGCTGGCGCGAGATGGCCAGCACGATGGAGCGGTTGGCGGAGTTTGTTGTGAAATACCAGGCGGCCACTTTGTCATTCTCGACGCCGTCGTAGACGGAACCCAATTCGCCAAGGCGCACCGGCGCGCCATTGCGGTAGGCCACGACCATCGGGCGGTAAGCGGGCGCCCGCGCGAGTTGCCCGCTGGCCTGGACGGTGAAGGCGCGGTCGGGCCCGTAGAGGATGCCGGTCGGCAGGTTCACGTTGGCGTTACCGACAGCGTCGGCCACCTCATCGAGGCCAAGGCCGCGGGCCGCCAGTTCGTGGGGATCGAGCTGGATGCGCACGGCGTACTTCTGCGAGCCGTAGACCGAGACCTGCGCCACGCCGTCGACCATCGAAATCTGCTGGGCAATGAGACTTTCGGCGAATTCGTCGAGTTCGGCCATGGGCAGGGTGGGGCTGGTCAGCGCCAGATAAAGGATGGGCGCGTCAGCGGGATTCACCTTCTGGTACGAAGGCGGCGTGCTCAT
>CAITUY010000125.1 GCA_903895695.1 uncultured bacterium | reverse complement strand
GGGCCGCTCTGGTAGGGACGGTTCTCCGAACCGTCCGCGGGTCATCGTGAACGGCGGTCAAGGGACTGGCCGCCCTACCAGGAGGCCCTGCGTCACTGAGACGTTGGCGCAGGTGTTACTCAAGCTTCGTTTTCATCTGTGATTTCGCCCCGCTTTTTGCTACGAAAGAACGTCATTGTCGCAATCACGCCATGACCTCGAAAGGCACATTCAAGCTTCGTGACGTTGCCGACCTCGTGAAACAGGGCGAAGGGCCTGTCCTGGAGTTCAAGCGGTCGACCGGCGAACTCAAGGAAGGACTCCAGAGCCTTTGCGCGTTTCTGAACGCCGCTGGCGGCATGGTGCTCTTTGGCGTTCGCCCCGACGGCAAGGTGGAGGGGCAGCACGTCACGGACCAGACCCTCCGGGAGATCGCCCAGGCGCTGGACAAGTTCGAGCCACCGGTCAACCTGCCCGTCGAACGCCTGCCTGTGGGCGGCAGCAACCCCTTGATCGCTGGAGCGTTCCACCGTACCGGTGCCGTGGAGGTATGGGGGCGCGGCACTAACCGTGTGATTGCGGCGTGCGAGAAGCACGGCTCGGTTCCCCCGACATTCGAAGACCGAAACGGGTTTCTGATCGTGACTTTCAAGGCGCAGATCGTCGCAGAGAGTGACGCGGCGAACTCGGAGACGCAGTCGGCACCAGGCCAGCGCCAGGGTGTCCTGCGCCCTGGGGTAGATTCCGTCCCAAGCTTGTCCCAAGTCCGTCTCAAGTGACGATGTGGCCAGAGTCATGAGGGCCGCCTTATCCCCCTCCGACTTGCAGACGTTGATGAACGAGGTCGGGCATACGAATCGGACGCGCTTCAGGGATGCCTTCGTGCGGCCGTTGATAAAGGCTGGCTTCATGGAATCTACAGTGCCGGACAAACCCCGCAGCAGTAAGCAGCGATACCGCCTGACCGCCGTGGGCAAGGCCATCTTGGAGAAGCCCGCCTGAACACCGAACCCACCATCATCTGTCCGAAGTGCAAGGCGGAGATGATCCGATGAAGCAGTGGGTCAAGCGCGAAGAGCAAACCAATCGCGCCCTCCAAGCCACCGTCGGCATGTACGGCGACCTCCAAGGTATCGCCGGCAAGACGCTGCAGGAGATTGAGGGGCTGGAGATGAGAGCGTTGGAGGCACCAGTTGCGGAGAGACCAGGCAAGTTGTAGTCTGGCAACAGGAAAGCAGAGCGACAGGAGCAGAGACGATGACGGCATTACTGGAAAGAATCGAGCGGGAGGCAAAGGAGTTGTCGCGCGAAGAACGCGAGAGACTGGCCTCCGATCTGATCGCGGGACTTGATAGCGTGCCGGTTTCAGAGGTAGACCAAGCGTGGATTGATGAGGCTGAACGGCGGTATGACGACTGGAAGGCGGGACGAACAACGGCGGTGCCGGCTGAGCACGCGATCACGGAGATGCGCGGGAAACTCAGTCGATGAGAGTCCTGCTCGAAGCAGCCGCACGTTTCGAGATGTGGACGGCCGCGCAGTTCTATGACGACTGTCGCGAAGGCTTGGGACTTGAGTTCCTCGACGCGGTTGATGAAGCCATCGTGAAGATCAAGTTGCATCCGTTTATCGGTAGCTCAATGTCACAGCGGTTCCGACGCATTTTTCTCCATCGCTTTCCATACGCCCTCATTTACTCCGTGGAAGACGATGTCGCCCTCGTGGCGGCGGTCATGCACTTGAAACGACATCCGGAATACTGGAAAGGGCGAGGGTGCGAAAGATGAGGCCGATGGGGATACGGACCGACCGCGTGCTCCACGCTACCGTCGGCATGTACGGCGACCTCCAAGGCATCGCCGGAAAGACGTTGCAGGAGATTGAGGGGCTGGAAAGGGCTGGAGATGCGGGCCCTTGATTCCCCGCGCAACGAAACGAGTCTATGATTGAGGCAGGCGTCAATGGCATTACTGACTGACATACTTGTTTGGTCTACCGTCAATCTTCTTCCATGGCAGCGCGACGCGCTGCGCCGCTTGTTCCAGAAACAGACGCTCGACTCGCAAGACATGGACGATCTTTATGCAATGTTGAAGGCAGGACACGGAATTCCGGACACAAAGAACCGCCAACCCAATCCCTTGGATCAACAACATCTGCCGACGCAACAGGCGACGGCAACACCTGTTCTGCTTCTCGCCATGCGAGACATGGAGAACGTGAACCGAATTGCTCCGAATCAGAAACTCGACTTCTCGCCAAGTGGCATCACCGTAATCTATGGCGGCAATGCATCGGGGAAGTCCGGTTATTCGCGCGTGTTAAAACAGGCTTGTCGTGCGCGCGACGTGACCGAGACCATTCACCCGAATGCCTACGACGCCTCCATGAGCGGAACCACGCCGGTAGCGACATTTGATATCGAGGTTGCGGGGAAAGCGACGTCTGTTCACTGGGTTCGTGACACGATTCCTCCCGACCACCTTTCAACGATTGCCGTGTTCGACAGTCGGTGTGCTCGGTCGTACCTGGATTCTGAACAGGATGTCGCCTATCTTCCGTACGGCCTCGACATTGTGGAGAATCTCGGGCAGCGAGTGCTCCCCGAATTGACGAAACGCCTGACTGCGGAAATAGACGCCACCAACACAGACGCCAGCGCCTTTGCGGACTTGGCAGGCGCTACGACTGTGGGGAAACTGATTTCAGAACTCAGCGGCATTACAGATCCCAAAGCCGTTGAAACCCTCGCGGTCCTAAAGGACACGGAAGTCGCTCGGCTGACCGAACTCGAGACGGTTCTTGCCGAGGCCGACCCGAAGGCAAAAGCGAAGGACCAACGACTGCGGGCTCAACGCATCCAGGGCCTCGCTGAGAGAATCGCCACGGCTGTAAGCAACATTGGTGACGCTCAGGCGGACTCCTTGAAGGCGGTTTGTCTCGAATCGGAAGTTGCATCGAAGGCAGAGACTGCCGCTGCCAGCGCTTTTCGCGCTGGAGAATCACTCTTGCCCGGCACCGGGGATGCTGTCTGGAAGACGCTCTTCGACGCAGCCCGGCGCTACTCCACTGAGGCGGCCTACCCAGGCGCGGAATTTCCCAAAGTCGATGCTGGCGCAAAATGCCCTCTCTGCCAACAGGCTTTCGACCAAACGGCCGCAGATAGGATGAAGCGGTTTGAGTCCTTTCTCCGGCAGGATACCGCAAGACTCGCCGCGGAGAAGCGGCAGCAACGCGATGACGCGATCCAGAAACTCGCTCGGGCCGGTCTTGCGATTGGACTCGACGCCGCATTGGCCGAGGAATTGAAGGGCGTTGATTCAAACCTGCCACAAGGCGTAAGCGGCTTTGAAAAGCAGGTTGACGACCGTCGCAAGTGGTTGGTGGCCGCAGGGAAGACGGGGAATTGGGACGCCCCTTCGCTGCTCACGGATGATCCCAGCCCCAGACTGGCAGAAACGGTAACCAAGGCGCTCGCGGCTGCCGCCGACTTAGACAATGCTGGGGACGAAACGAAGAGGAAGGCTCTTGAAACGGAACGCGCTGAACTGCAGGCACGCAAGGCACTGTCGCAACGTCGTCAACCTCTACTGGACCTGATCAAACGGCTGGGATTGAAAGCCGCGCTGACCGCATGCAAGGCGGACCTGAAGACAAAGGGGATTTCCGACAAGGCGAAGGAGTTTGCGAGTCAGGCAGTCACCGATCCCCTCCGCAAGGCACTGAACGACGAGTTTGTCACGCTGGGGGTGGGCCATGTGAAGACGAAGCTTAATGAGCGCGTCGGACAAGGCAAGATGCGGCATAAACTCGTTCTCGATCTGCCGGTATCGAGAAAACTTGACGAGATTCTGAGCGAAGGGGAGCAACGAGCCATTGCGATTGCCAGTTTTCTCGGCGAAATGCGTCTGGCTGGGCACAAAGGCGGTATCGTATTCGACGATCCGGTCTCTTCACTCGATCACCATTGGCGGCAAAGAGTGGCAGGCCGTCTTGTGTTGGAGGCAGAACAGCGTCAGGTGATCGTATTCACGCACGACACGGCATTCTTGGGCGAACTATTGGACGAAGTCAAACGCGCGGCGGGAAGGATCAACCACGTGGTGCGCCATCTGGAGTGCATGGGAGGCTCACCGGGCCATGTCAGTGATGAGTTGCCGTGGGAACACCAACGGTACGATCACAGAATCGACAAACACGAAAAGACGCAGCGAGCACTGGCGCAGACTTGGTCGCCATATCCGAGTGCTGCTGACCGAGATGAGATGCGCCACGAGTATAGCCGCTTGCGGGCCACTCTTGAACGGGTGATTCAAGATGTCGTCTTCAATGGCGTGGTTCAACGCTATCGCAACTACATTGAGGTCAGCAAACTCAGCGGTGTCGTCGGACTTGAACAGGGCGAATTCAAGGAGATATGTCGCCTTTACAAGTGCTGCAACGATGTCGTGGACGCACATGATCCGTCTTCTAACAAGAACGCATCCGTCCCGACCCCCATTCAACTGGCTGTAGATATCCAGGCGCTCAAGGCGGTTGTTGGGACAATCAGAGCCAGAAGACCTGCGGCCAGCACCGGTGGCAATTCAAAGCCCTAAACCATGAACTCGCTCCGCAAACCCAATCTCGAATTGACCTGGATCGGGAAGGAGAGGCGGCCACGGTTAGCGCCGCGGATTCTGCGGAAGGACCCGCCTTCGTTCGGAAACTCCGGCGAGGCAGACCCGAAACGGTCCTACCATGCGGGGCATCGGATCAGCGGCAAGGATTTTTTCGAGATGCAGCACGTTCTCGGCGACCACCTTCGCGCACTCGCCGGCTTGGCGAGTCGCTACGCGGTTTCGACCTGAAGGTGTTCGTGTGGATGTCTTGAAATGAAATCGAACGCCTCGCGAACTGCCATTCTCGTCGCCTTCGTGGTCCTCGCCGTGGCCACCCTTACCGGCTGGGTCTCGCCCCCTGTTGCGCTGGCGTTTGGGCTGGCCTTTGCCCTGACCCTTGGGAACCCGATTCCGCAGGCCAGCCAGAAGGCCGCGAAGACGCTCCTGCAATGGTCTGTCGTCGGCCTGGGCTTCGGCATGAATCTGCATGCTGTCTGGGATGCGGGCAGGACGGGGTTTGGGTTCACGGTCGCAACAATTTTTGGCACGCTTCTCCTCGGCTGGTGGCTCGGCCGGCTTCTGAAGGTTGAATCGCAGACCTCGTTGCTTGTCTCGGTCGGCACCTCGATTTGCGGCGGCAGCGCGATTGCGGCGGTTGGCGCGGTGCTTGAAGCCGATCCCAGGGCCATGTCGGTGTCACTGGCCACCGTCTTCGTGCTCAACGCGGTGGCCCTATTCGTGTTCCCGCCATTGGGGCATTTCCTGGGAATGGATCAGTCCCATTTCGGCCTCTGGTCGGCAATCGCCATCCACGACACCAGTTCCGTCGTCGGCGCGGCGGCCAAATATGGCGAACAGGCCCTGACGATTGCCACGACGGTCAAGTTGTCCCGGGCCTTGTGGATTTTTCCCATCGCGCTGGGCCTGGCCTTCATCAAGCGGCGCCAGAAAGCCAAGGTCAAACTGCCGTGGTTCATCTTTGCCTTCATTGCCGCGGCCGGCGTCCGCACCCTGTTCCCGCAAGGTGAGATCGCCTACGACACCATCAAAGAGGTCGCGAGGCTGGGGTTGACGTTGACGCTGTTTCTGATCGGAGCCGGTCTTTCGCGCGACGCGATCAGGACGGTCGGGTTTCGCCCAATGCTCCAAGGCGTCCTGCTCTGGCTAGTGGTGTCGGTCACAGGGCTCCTGGCCGTGCAGAACATCCTCCGGTAAGTGCCCCTTCGAAGGCCTGTTGGCCTTTTTGGGGAGCGGCGCGGCTTCCCGCGCCGGCTCGTCTGCCGTCCCTTTGCTCGCCGCGCAAGGGTTTTACCCCATTGTGACGTTAAACAGATCGAAGCCAACGAGAAACGAAAGAAGAGCGAATGCGGTATTGCGAGTGCGAATCTAGGGTATTATCGCATATAAGTTGGATGATATTTCCCCTACAAAGGTGATGAGCATGGATCAGAAGAACGAAACGGCGACCGATCCCATCTGCGGGATGAAGGTGGATCCGGCGACGAGCCTGCGCCTCGAACGTGACGGGCAGACGTATTGCTTCTGTTGCGCGCACTGCCTTGAGCGGTTCCGCGCCGGACCCGCTCGTGGTGCGCAGGCGGAGTCTGCCATTCCGCCCTCCGGCGTCGCGACGTACACCTGCCCGATGCACCCGGAGGTGGAGCAGGACCACCCCGGCGATTGTCCGGCCTGCGGCATGGCGTTGGAACCGAAGGGCGCGACGGCGGGCCCGAGTGACGAGGAAAATGCCGAGCTGCGCGATATGACGCGACGCCTTTGGGTTGGCGCCGCCCTGGCGTTGCCGGTATTCGTGCTGGCGATGGCGCACCTGGTTCCCGCGCTCGACAACCAGTCCTGGGCGCTCGGCGATGCGTCGCGTTGGCTCCAGTTCGCGCTCACCCTGCCCGTGGTGGGTTGGGCGGGGTGGCCGTTCTTCCGCCGGGGCTGGCGCTCCGTCATGACGCGGAATCTGAACATGTTCACGCTCATCGCCATCGGCGTGGGTGCCGCCTTTGTCTACAGCACCGTGGCGATGCTCGTCCCGTCCCTCTTTCCGCACACGATGCAGCATGGGGACAAGGTCGCCATCTACTTTGAGGCCGCCGCCGTGATCGTCGTGCTGGTGCTTCTCGGCCAGGTGCTCGAACTGCGTGCCCGCCGCCGCACGGGCAGCGCCATCCGGGCGTTGATGAACCTGGCACCACCCACGGCGCGGCAGGTCGCGCCGGGGGGCGATCGTGAGATCCCGCTGGACCAGGTGAAAGTCGGCGACGCGTTGCGCGTGGTCCCGGGCGACACGGTGCCCGTCGATGGCGTTGTGCTCGAAGGTCATTCCAGCGTGGAGGAGTCCATGATCACTGGCGAACCGCTCCCGGTGGAAAAGGTTGCCGGGGACATGGTGACGGGCGGCACCGTCAATGGCTCCGGCAGTTTCGTCATGCGCGCCGAGCGGGTCGGGCGCGACACACTGCTCGGGCAGATCGTGGCTCGGGTCGCCGAGGCCCAGCGCAGCCGCGCGCCCATCCAGGGCCTCGCCGACAAGGTTGCGGGCATTTTTGTGCCCGTCGTGCTGGCCGTGTCGGTCCTCACGTTCGTGACCTGGCTGTTGCTTGGGCCGGAGCCCAGGCTCGCCCACGCCATCGTCAATGCCGTGGCCGTCCTGATCATCGCCTGCCCGTGTGCCCTCGGCCTGGCGACGCCCATGTCCATCATGGTCGGCGTTGGACGCGGCGCGCAGGAGGGCGTGCTCATCAAGAACGCCGAGGCGCTCGAACGACTGGAAAAGGTTACCACGCTCGTCGTGGACAAGACCGGCACGCTCACCGAAGGCAAACCCAGGCTCACCGATGCCCTGCCCGCCGCCGGCTTCGACGCGAAGGAACTTCTGCGCCTGGCCGCCTCCTTGGAGCGGAACAGCGAACACCCGCTTGCCGCCGCAATCCTGCAGGGCGCAAAGGAACGGGGCGTGGTCCTGGAGGCGGCAAAGGATTTTCACTCGGTGACGGCAGGTGGCGTGCTCGGCGTTGTCGCGGGTCATGCCGTGGCCGTCGGAAAGCCGGAGTTCCTGCGAAGCGAACCGGTCTCCGGCCTGGAGCCCCTGGAAGCCTTGGCCGTGGAACTCCAGGAAGCGGGCAAGACCACGGTATTTGTTGCCGTGGATGGCAAGGCGGCGGGTTTGCTCGCCGTTGCCGACCCGATCAAGGATACGACGCTGGATGCGATCCGCGACCTTCACGCGCTCGGTCTCAAGATTGTCATGCTCACGGGCGACAACCGCCGCACCGCCGTTGCCGTGGCCGGCCGACTCGGTCTCGATACGGTCGAGGCCGGGATCGAACCTGCCGCGAAAGCGGCCCACATCCGGAAGCTGCGCTCCGAGGGCCGTCATATCGCCATGGCCGGCGACGGTATCAACGACGCGCCCGCGCTCAGCGAAGCGGATGTCGGCATCGCCATGGGTACCGGCACGGATGTGGCCATGCAGAGCGCAGGCATTACCCTGGTGAAAGGCGACCTGCGCGGCATAGGCAAGGCGGTGCGCCTCAGCCGGGGCACGATGCGGAACATCCGGCAGAATCTGCTCTTCGCGTTCCTCTACAATTCGGTGGGTATACCGGTGGCGGCGGGTGTGCTCTATCCGGTTTTCGGACTCCTGCTCAGCCCGATTGTCGCCGGCGCCGCCATGAGTTGCAGTTCGGTTTCGGTAATCGGCAATGCCTTGCGCCTGAGGACGCTGTCGCTAAAGGGCAAGGAGGCGCCTCGATGAAGCCGTCGATGAGCGGAGTGAAGACGAGCGTGCTGGTGCCGCTACTCGCCGGGCTGGTGATGTGGGTCGGGGCGACGCTCGGAGCGGAACCGCCTGCCATCACCAATCTTACGCTGGCCGCAGCCGTGGATCTGGCAATCCGCGACAATCCGGACCTGCAGAGCTTGCGCGCCAAGTGGGAAGCCATGAAAGAGCGGCCCGCCCAGGCCGGCGCCCTGGCTAACCCCATGTTCAAGTACAGCGGCATGGACACGATCGACCGCGGCACGTGGCCCGATACCAACGAGAAGCGTTTCATGATCGAGCAGGAATTCCCATGGGTCGGGAAACGTGATCTGCGGACGGGCATCGCCGTCAAGGAAGCCGAGGTTATGCAGCGCGAACTGGAAGCCATGACCCGGGACGTGGTGATGATGGTCAAGGAGAGCTACTTCGACCTGTATGCCGTGCAGCGGGCCACCGCGATCACCAAGGACGAGGCGGAGGTACTGCGGCGCATGGGAAAGATGGCCGAGACCCTGTATACGACCGGCGATCGTTCGCAGGCTGACGTGATCAAGGCGCAGACTGAGATCACCATGCTCAAGCAGAAGTGTCTGGAACTGCTGGCCCAGGAAGCTACGCTCAAGGCGAAGCTCAATATGCTACTCAATCGCCGGGCGGACGCGCCGTTGGGCCCGGCCGTTACCCCGCCCGCAACCGGGTTCAGCGGCAACGTGGATGTCCTTTTTGCGCAGGCGATTACGAACCGCCCGGAAGTCCAGGCGGCGAAGGCGCAGACCGAACGCTACGAACTTGAGCGGAAGCTGATGGCGAAAGAATCGGTGTCGGACTACCGGCTTGGTCTGGAATACCGCGATTTTGGAGATAGCCCCGACATGGTCATGTTTACGGTGAGTGTGGATCTGCCGGTGTGGCGGTCGAAATACCGCGCGGGCGTGCGGGAAGCGGAGAAGATGCGCGCTTCCAGCCTGGCCGCCCGTGAATCGGCGGAGCGGCAAAGCGCTTTCGACGTGCAGGATGCGTCCTTCAAACTCCAGACCGCCCGGCGCACGCTGGAGTTGTACCAAACGGAACTCATTCCCCAGGCCGAAGCGCGTTTCGGTGCCAGTGAAGCCGGCTATCGCACGGGCAAGGTTGATTTCATGGATCTACTTGAAAGCGAACGATTCCTGCTCGACGCCAAGACGATGGCCGCGATGACCGAAGGCACGGTGGGCATGCAATCCGCGCGGCTCGAACGCGCGATCGGACGCGAATTCCAGACCGGCACGCCGGAGATGACAAAGGGCGCAGAAATAGGAGCCGAACATGGAAGCTGAGAACCTTCAGCGCAAACGCCGCATGCCGATCATCCTGATCGCGTTGGTGGTCCTTGTCGGCGCAGGGCTTTGGTTCGTCCGGCCGCATGTCACGACTGCGCCGACGACGGGCGGGGTGGCGGAGGCCAGGCAACTCTACACCTGCGGCATGCACCCGCAGGTCATCCAGGATCACCCTGGCAATTGTCCCATTTGCGGCATGAAGCTCACACCCGTGCTCCGGTCGGCCGGCGGGGCTGCACCAGCCGGCGCGGTGGAATCGTCCGCCATCGCGGTCGACGCCGTGACCGTGCAGAAAATGGGCATCCGCACGGCCGTGGTGAAGCGGGGTCCGCTGCGCCGTACCATCCGTACGGTCGGCGTAATCGACTATGACGAGTCGTCGCTGGCAGATGTGACCACCAAGTTCAAAGGCTGGATCGAGAAGTTGTACGTAAACGCCACCGGCGCGCTCGTGATGCGGGGTGATCCGATGTTCGAGATCTATTCGCCCGAGCTTTACAGCGCGCAAGCCGAATATCTTCTGGCCGCTTCGCCGTCCAATCAAGCCGCTGCCTGGAGTGACTCGCTCAAGGCAGCCGCCGCCACCAAACTCGAGTTCTTTGACATTTCGGACGAGCAAGTGGCCGAATTACAACGCACCCGGCAGGCGCACAAGACACTTCGCATCGCGGCGCCACAGGACGGCTTCGTTGTTGAGAAGATGGTCGTGGAAGGCCAGATGGTTGACGCGGGAATGAAGATCTACCGGCTGGCCGACCTGGGACTGGTCTGGGTCCAGGCCCAGATCTACGAACAGGATCTGGCGTACCTGAAACTGGGGCAGGAGGCGACGATGAAGTTGGACTATCTGCCGGATCGCGAGTTCCGCGGTCGCGTTACCTACATCTATCCCAACGTGGACGAGAAGACTCGCACGGCGAAGGTCAGGATGGAATTCCACAACCCCGGGTATTTCCTCAAACCCGGCATGTTCGCCACGGTTCAGGTCACGACCGAACTGGATCCCTCCGTGCTTTTGGTGCCTGACATGGCGGTCTTGCGCAGCGGCGAGAAAACCACAGTCTTCGTCGCGCTCGATGGGGGCAGGTTCGACCCGCGTACAGTCACGCTTGGTCCTCAGGCCGAGGGTGACCTCTATCAGGTCATCGCCGGCTTGAACGAAGGCGAGCGTATCGTCACGTCCGGCCAGTTCATGCTCGATTCGGAGAGCCAACTCCGCGAAGCCATCCAGAAAATGCTGGCGCCTGAGAACGCCGCAGGGCCGGCGGGTCACGAAGGCCGCACGGTCAGCGGGGACGCAACCCGCACGGGCATGGTCGTGAACGCCGGGGTGGGGGATGCGGGCCCCGTGCAGTACATCTGCCCGATGCCGGAGCATGTATCTATCAAGTATGACCATCCCGGCAAATGCCCGATCTGCGGCATGGCGTTGGTACCTGTCTCTGCCGCGACGCTGCGTCTGCTGCAACCCGGGGGAAAACTGCTGTACTACACCTGCCCGATGCCGGAGCACAGCGATGTGCACGTCGATAGACCGGGTAAGTGTCCCCGGTGCGGCATGACGCTCATTCCGGTGATGGAAGCGCCACCGACTCCCCGGGCCTGCGGCGAACCGTCGACGGGCGGCGCGGCAACGCCCGTCGCTCAACCCTGACCGGAGAAGTGCGTTATGCTTAAGAGCATCATCGAGTTCTCGCTCAGGAACAAGTTCATCGTCCTGCTCGTGACGGCGGCGGCGGTGATCGGCGGCGCCTATGCGGTGAAGAACATACCGCTCGACGCCATTCCCGACCTCTCGGACGTCCAGGTCATCGTCTACACGGAATGGCCCGGCCAGGCGCCGCAGATCGTCCAGGACCAGGTCACGTATCCCATCACCACCAAAATGCTGTCGGTGCCCAAGGCCAAGGTGGTGCGCGGCTACTCGTTCTATGGCTTCTCGTTCGTGTACGTGATCTTCGAGGATGGGACCGACCCGTACTGGGCGCGTAGCCGCGTTCTCGAATACTTGAATGGCTTGGGTGGGCGTTTGCCGGCGGGCGTCGCCCCCAGCCTTGGCCCGGACGCCACGGGCGTGGGCTGGGCGTTCATGTATTCCATCAATTCCACCAACCGCGACTTGGCGGAACTGCGGTCCATGCAGGACTGGTATCTGCGCTATCAACTGGCCTCGGTGGAGGGCGTGTCGGAAGTGGCCTCGGTCGGCGGTTTCGTGAAGCAATACCAGGTGACCGTGGACCCGACCAAACTGCGTGCCTACAACCTGTCCATCTCCGAGGTGGCCAACGCCGTCAAGCGCAGCAACGGCGAGGTGGGTGGACGCTCGATTGAACTCTCGGAGAAGGAATTCATCCTTCGTGTTCGCGGCTATGTGAGGACGCTGGATGACCTGCGCAAAGTCGCCGTGGGCGTGGGCGACAAAGGCGTACCGATTCTTCTCGGTCAGGTCGCTAATGTGGAATTCGGACCTGACATGCGCCGCGGCATCGCGGAATTGAACGGCGAGGGTGAGACCGTCGGCGGCATCGTGGTGGTGCGCTACGGCGCCAACGCCCGGCAGGTCATCCTCGACGTGAAGAAGAAGCTCGATATCGCGATGCAGGGCCTGCCCGCGGACGTGACCTATACCGTCGCGTACGATCGCAGCGCGCTCATCGATCGCGCCGTGAAGACGCTTGAAGAGAAGCTCCT
The DNA here is from genome assembly GCA_903895695.1 of uncultured bacterium. Lineage (GTDB taxonomy): Bacteria > Verrucomicrobiota > Kiritimatiellia > CAIKKV01 > CAITUY01 > CAITUY01. Next base: position 5,621 of record CAITUY010000125.1, on the reverse strand, counting down.
CGAGGAAAGCCTCGTCGTCGCGCTCGTCTGCGTCGCGTTCCTGCTGCACCTGCGCAGCGCCTTTGTGGCCATCCTGATTCTTCCCATTGCCGTGCTGATGTCCTTTCTCGTCATGTTCGGCCAGGGCATCAGTTCCAACATCATGTCGCTCGGCGGCATTGCCATCGCCATCGGCGCGATGGTGGATGCCGTGATCATCATGATCGAGAATGCGCACAAGCACCTGGAGCGCGATCGCGGCACCAAGCCGCACTGGGACATCATCCGCGATGCTGCCGTCGAGGTCGGGCCGACGCTATTCTATTCGTTGCTGGTCATCACGGTTTCGTTCATCCCGGTTTTCACGCTGCAGGCGCAGGAAGGCCGGATGTTCAAGCCGCTGGCGTTCACCAAGACCTACTCCATGGCGGCGGCGGCGTTGCTGTCCATCACGCTCGCGCCTGTGCTCATGGGCTATTTCATCCGCGGGAAGATCCCGCGCGAAGAGCAGAATCCCATCAATCGATTCCTGATCTGGCTCTATCACCCGGTGATCGATTTCGTCATTAAGCGGCGCTGGCAGGTTGTGGCGGTGGCCGCCGCCCTCGTCGCGTGGGTCTTCTTTCCTTGGAACAACCTGGCGGCGCGGGTGTTGCCCGATGGCAAACTGAAGGACTTGGCATTCAAGGTCGGCAAGGTCTTCCCGTACCAGAACATCGGTTCGGAATTCATGCCGCCGCTCTACGAGGGCGACCTGCTTTACATGCCGACCACGTTCCCGGGCATTTCACCAACCAAGGCTCGCGAGATCCTCCAGACTACCGATGGCATCATCCGCCGGTTCGCGGAAGTTCATCAGGTGTTCGGCAAGATTGGCCGCGCCGAGACAGCGACGGATCCCGCGCCGTTCGACATGGTGGAGACCACCATCATGCTCAAGCCGGAGGAGGAATGGCCGCGGGTGGACATCAAGGATGCCGCCGGCCATACCGTTGCCCACCGCCGCCGCACGCCGGATGAACTTGAGGACGCCATGAACGCCGCTGTGCAGATCCCGGGCCTGAACAACGCCTGGACCATGCCAATCAAGACGCGTATCGACATGCTAGCCACGGGCATCAAGACGCCGGTGGGCATCAAGATTGCGGGGCCCGACCTGGCGGTGTTGGAGCGCGTGGCCTCGGAGGTCGAGGCGGTGGTGAAGGCGGTGCCGGGTACGTTGAGCGCGTTCGCCGAGCGCACCATGGGCGGCAACTACATCGAGTTCACCATTGATCGTGAAGCGATCGCGCGCTACGGGCTGACGATCGGCGACGTTCAGGATGTGCTGCAGGTCGCCCTGGGCGGCATGCCACTCACAACCACGGTCGAGGGCCTGGAACGTTACGACATCAACTTGCGCTACAGCCGTGACTTTAGAGAGAACTTAGGCGCGCTGCGCGACATCGTGGTGCCCACACCGACGGGCGCCCAAGTGCCGCTGGGTCAGTTGGCGAAGATCGAGACCGTGCACGCGCCGATGGGCATCAAGAGCGAGGCGGCCGTGCCCAACGCCTGGATTTATGTGGACGTCAAAGGCATCGATATCGGCACCTACGTCCAGATGGCCATGCGCGCCGTCAACGAGGCTGTGAGCAAGCGCCGGATCGACCTTCCGAGCGGTTACAACATCTTCTGGAGCGGCCAATATGAGTACATGGTCCGCGCCCAGCAGCGGCTGCTGCTCGTGGTGCCGCTGACGTTGCTGACGATTGTCCTGATTATCTACCTCAACACCAAGTCGGCGGTGAAGACTGCGATCGTGCTGCTGGCCGTGCCGTTCTCCCTGGTGGGGGCCTTCTGGATGCTCTACCTGTTCGGGTACAACATGAGCGTGGCGGTGTGGATCGGGGTGATTGCCCTGGCCGGGTTGGATGCCGAAACCGGCGTGGTGATGCTCCTGTACCTGGACCTGGCCTATGCGGAATGGGTCAAGTCGGGGCGGATGCGCGACACGAATGACCTGCGCGATGCGATCTATCACGGCGCGGTGAAGCGGGTGCGGCCCAAGGCCATGACGGCGGCCGTGATTATCGCCGGTTTACTGCCGATCCTGTGGAGCCATGGCGCGGGCGCGGACGTGATGAAGCGGATTGCCACGCCCATGGTAGGCGGCGTCGTGACCTCAACGATCATGGAACTGCTCGTCTATCCCGCCATCTTCTTCCTCTGGCGCTCGCGGCACATCAGGCTTGACGAAACAACCAGTCAACTAGTAGTCTCTGATCATGAAGACGGTGGGACTATTTGAGGCGAAGACGAAGTTGTCCGAGCTGTGTGAGGAAGTCGCCCGGACGCGCCAACCCGTCACGGTGACGCGACGCGGGAAGCCTCTGGTGCGGATCGAACCGGAGGCCGCGACAGCCCTGACGATTCGCGAACGGCGCGCGGACTATGTCGTACGGCACAAAGAAAAACGGGACGTTCGGGATTTCGAGGTGCCGCCCCGGTCGCGCGAAATCATAGACTTCACCGTCCCATGACCTACCTGCTCGACACCTCGGTCTTTTCGCAGCCGATCAAGGATTTACCACTTGCGCCCGTCATGGACCGTTGGAGTGCACTGGGCGATGAGGCGGTCTGCACCTCGGCCGTCTGCCTCGCGGAACTTCTTCAAGGACTGGAGCTGCGGCGGTCTGAGAAGTACTGGCGGCGCTACCGTGAACTCCTCATGCACCATTACCCCGTGCTGCCGTTTGACGCCGCCGTGGCGACCGTATTCGGGCAGTTGGTGGCGCATATGAAGACGACCGGCCGCCCGCGGCCGGCGCTGGACTTGATGATCGCCGCCACAGCCCGGACGCATGGACTCATCGTGGCGACGCTCAACGTGCGGGATTTCGCCGATATCCCGGGAGTGGGCGTCGAGGATTGGGGCGCGCCCTGAGTCGGCCATCAACCCACGACCCTCGAACTTCACCCCAGCGACTGGCAGACCGTGATCGCCATCACGCCGACGATGTCGTCGGCCGTGCAGCCGCGGGAGAGGTCGTTCACCGGCTTGGCCAACCCTTGCATGATGGGGCCGTAGGCCGTGGCGCCGGCCAGGCGCTCGGTGATCTTGTAAGAGATGTTGCCGGCTTGCAGGTCCGGGAAGATCAGGATGTTGGCCGCACCCTTGAGCGGGCTGGTCGGACACTTCGACTTGGCAACCGCCGGCACGATGGCGGCATCCACCTGCAGTTCGCCATCCACCACGGCGTCGAGCTTTAACTCGGCCACGCGGGCCTGGGTCAACTGCGTTGCCTTGACCATCTTGTCAACGAGCTCGTGCTTGGCGCTGCCCTTGGTCGAAAACGAGAGCATGGCGACACGGGCCTGGCCGCCGACGATGGCCTTGTAGGACCCGATCGTGGACACGGCGATGTCGACGAGTTGTTCGGCCGTGGGGTTCGGGTTAACGCCCGAGTCAGCGTAGAGCAGGATGCCGTCGCCGGCCGCGGTGGGCTTGACGAGTTCCATGACAAAGAAACTGCTTCCCGTCTTGATGCCGGCCGCGGTGCCGACGCACTGGAAGGCGGCGCGGACCATGTCCGGCGTGGACGCAATGCTGCCGGCCACGAGCCCGTCGGCCAGGCCTTCGCGCACCATCATGTCGCCGAAGTACAGGCGATCCTTCATCTGCAGCCGGGCCTGGTCAAGCGTGACGCCCTTGGCTTTGCGGCGTTCATAGAAGGCCTGCGCGAGGCGGTCCGCTTCAGGCGCCGCGAGGTAGTTCAGCACGGTGACGGGCAGGCCATCGAACGAGACGCCCGCCAGGGACGCCTTGGCTTCCTCGGGCGTTGCCAGCACGATGATCTTCGCCGCGATGCCCGCCTTGGCGGCCTTGGCGGCAGCCTGCATCACGCGCGGGTCATGGCCCTCGGCCAGGACAAGCGTACGACGGGCGGCGCGGGCTTTTGGAATCAGTGTATCGAGCAGGGACATGAGGGAATCCTTTCGGCAGCTATTGTCTTGGACAGAGTGATCCCAATTATCAGGTTGAGGGTTATTTGGAAACAGGCGCGCCGTCGTGCTTCGGGATCGCCCGCGAGGGCACCGTCAGCAATCGTACCGTTTCCCGGGCAATCATCAGTTCCTCGTTTGTGGGCATGACCACGGCCTTGAGCGCACTGGCCGGCGTGCTGATGACGGCAGCCTTGCCGATCGTGGCCGTGTTGGTATCGGCATCGAGGTTGCACCCGAGACAGGTCAGCTTGTTGATGACGCGCTCGCGGATGAAGGAACTGTTCTCACCGATACCGCCGGTGAAGACGACGGCATCCGCTCCTTCCAGGATGGTGAAGTAGGAGCCGATGTACGACACAAGCCGCTGGATGAACATGCGCAACGCGCGCTGGGCCTGGACATTGCCGCCTTCAGAGGCGTTGATCGTGTCGCGCATATCGCCGCTGCCGATGCCCGAAACGCCCAGCAGACCGCTGCTTTTGTTCAGCAGTTTGTCGATATCGTCCGCGCTCATGCCGCGGCGCACGAGGTAGAGCACGACGGCGGGATCGATATCGCCGCAGCGGGTTCCCATCACGAGGCCGTTGAGCGGGGTCATGCCCATGCTCGTGTCGAGCACGTTGCCCCGGTCCACGGCCGTGATGCTGGCGCCGTTGCCCAGATGGCAGGTGATCAGTTTCAGTTCGCCCAGGGGCCGGCCCAGAAGATCCGCCGTGGCGTATGAGACGAACTTGTGCGAGGTGCCGTGGAACCCGTACTTTCGGATGCCGTACTTCTCGTAGTAGGTGTAGGGAATCGCATACAGATAGGACGACGGCGGCATGCCGTGGTGGAAGGCGGTGTCGAACACGGCCACATTGGGCGTGCCGCCGAATACGCGCTCGCAGGCGGAGATCCCACCGAGGTTGGGCGGGTTATGCAGCGGCGCGAGGCTGAAGCATTCGCGGATGATGTTCTTCACCTCGCCGGTGACGATCACCGAATCGTGAAACGTCTCGCCGCCATGCACGACGCGGTGGCCGATGGCCTCGACCTGGCCGAGGTTCTTGAGCACGCCGACCTCGGGGTCGACGAGCTTGGCGCACACGAGGCGCAGGGCTTCGTCGTGGTCCGTGACCGGGGCCTGCTCCTTCAGGACCTTGCCGCCATTGTGTTCGTACTTGAGGAACGGCTCGCTGCCGCCGATGCGCTCGACGATGCCGCGGGCCATGACCCGCTCACAGTCCATGCAGTACATCGTGAATTTGAGTGACGAGCTGCCGGCGTTGACGACCAGCACGTTCAGGGGCGCGCGACGATCAAGACTGGACTCAGGCATATGGCTTCCTATGTTGCGGCTGCTTGCGGCGGGCCGGCGTTTCGCCAGATGCCCTTCGCGCTCCGCGCGAAGGGTCTGTGCGCGGAGCGCCCAGGCCACCCATAGGCCGCCCGGGCCGCCAACTGAGTCACTCCTCCGCCAGCAAACAAACGGGTAGATGATGGCACAGCCGGGGGGGTGCTTCAAGAACTTAGCGGCCCGTGCGACAAGAAACCCGAATCCTTAGCGAAGCGTGGCGGCAGTGCCGCCGCGCTTCGCCAAGGATGTATTTTTGGCGCATGACACAGGCAATGGAGGCGATTGATGCGGCAACCGCGCCGAAGCGGTGCGCGAATGG
>CAITUY010000124.1 GCA_903895695.1 uncultured bacterium | reverse complement strand
CATCACCGATTGGTGTTCGTTCCGTTGTCTTCCGAGTGCCATAACAATTTGCCCCGCAATATGTTGCGGCAATTATACAGAACCACAAATGACAATCAACTGAAAACCCTCACGAAGAGTAGTTTTTCAACGGGCTGCTAGCATAACAATGGACATCGCGGCTAGTTTCGGTGATATACTGGAGTTGTCCCACAGAAGGGACGCGCTGAAGGGGACGGCGCCTGTAGGGCTGCTTTTTCACGCGAGTTGGTGCGGAGGAACAACTTAATGACGCTAGCCAGTAAACACTGGTGGCGGGAGACGGGGCTTAGGATCATGGGGGGGCTCATGATCCTGACAGGTCTTCTGCTCGCCTTTCTGTCGCAAATCATGTTGCCGGGCCATGCCGGTCTTGGGCTTATCACCGGTCTTGCGATCGCCGGTCTTGGCGCGGGGCTGGTCGCGGTCGGCAACCTGTAGTCGCCCGGTGCAGAGCCCGGCTCGCCCGGCGAGGCAATTCGGGTCTTGCCGTGCCCTGCGGACTGAGACTATACCTCTCGACTTGGAAAAACAGGTCAACGGGGAGGTAGTCACATGAGAAAGCTCGCATTCTGGTCGACGGTCGTGTCGGTTATGGCAAGCACCGCATTCGGGCTGCCCAATCCCGGCAGCGGCGGCAAGGACGGAGGGCCGGTCAGCCTCCTGTTCGTCATGAGCGGCGGCGGCGAAGGCGGCCTATCCCTGGACACCAACGTCGTCGCGAGACTTAGGGATCGGGGCTACCTGTTCCAGACCGTCACGTCCGTCGAACCCCTGACCGCGGACTACCTCCGCCAGTTCAACGCGGTGGTGCTCGTCGGGCTCGATGACTTTGCCGGAGGCGACTACTACGCCCCTGGCGGCGTGGTGCTCGTCAACCTCGAGAAGAACGTCAAACTCATCCAGCAATATGTTGAGGATGGCGGCGGGCTTCTGGTCACGGCCGGCCTGGGTTCCGGCAGCCAGAATGCCGCGGTGTACGACCAAGCCCTGGCCCCCTGGAAAATGCGGGTGGGCTGGGAGGTGATCCAGGACGACGCCAACGCCATGGTCGACACGAACGCTCCCGGCAAGAAGCTACCCTACGCCTGGACCCGCAATCTCTCGACCTCGCCGCTTACCGAGGGCGTGAAGTCCCTGGCCTACCCCACGTGCGTGATGCGCTGGGATGACATGTACCCCAATGGTCCGCTCTTTCCCGATGATTCCGCCTGGCAAGTTCTCGTGCGCGGCGAGAAGTCGAGCAAAGGGCTGCGCATGGGCAACGGCTACAAGATGGTTGAAGGCGACGCAGGATCGGCGCCGGTGATGGCCGCGGCGCGCGACGCCGGCAAGGGTCGCGTCGTGGTATTCGGTCTGACGCCCTATTACCTGCTCACCCATGCATTCGCCGAAAAGGGCAAGGACGGCAAACCCCTGGTGAACATTGGCGAGCAGACCACGGGCCCGCTTGCCGGCATCGCGTACGAGCGCGGCGACGGCAAGACGCCGAGCCAGTGGGGCCTGCTGATGGACAACGCGTTTCGCTGGCTGGCCGAGGCGAGCACGAAAGCCGGCCTCGGCGGCAAGCCGCAGGCCTGGGCGACGAAGCTGGCCCGGGTGGAGCGCCCCAGCGACACGGTGCCGTCCTTCGCCATGGTGGACTGGAAGACGCAGGAACCGCCGCCGACCTGGATGAGTCACAGCCCCACCCCGACCTGGTGGCGCGGCCAGTCGTTCTACGACGAGATTCCCGACCCGCTAGTGACCACGCCGCAGAAGATGAACCGGGTGCTCGTCGGAGCCCGTTCGGCCTACTCCGGCGGCAAGGGCACAGTCGCCGATTGGGCCAAAGCCGCGAAGGCTTCCGGCTACAGCGTGCTCGTCTTCACGGAGCGCTTCGAGGACTTCAAGCCCGAAAACTGGGCCCGTTTCATCAACGAGTGCAACGCCAACAGCGATGCCGACTTCGCCTGCCTGCAGGGGTTTGAAATCCCGGACTCGTACGGCAACCTCTACCTCGTGCTCGGCAGTGTGAACTTCCCCTCCGCCGGCATGCTCACCGCTGACGGCAAGGCGCTGGAAATGACCGCCCGGCTCTCGCTCGGGTTCGCCCAGCACATCGCGGTCATCCACCGCTGCGGCAAATCCAAGCTTTCCAAAGAGCTTTACCGGCACTTCCAGGGGATCTCCGTCTACACCTACGCGGACGAGGGCGGCAAGTATCAACTGGTCGACGACGGGTTCTCCGCCTACGTCTGGCACCTGAACAACGCCGCCAATCCCGTGCCCATCGTGGTCCACGAGCTGACCAACCCCGCCGACATCGCGGCGAAGGGCACCATCGGGTTCCAGTTGATCGTCCCGAGCCAGAATGCGCTCGAGGCCCGGCGTTACTTCCGGCATGGCCTGCCGCATTTCTTCGAGAATCCGCATCGCTACTTCATCACCGAGGGCCCGCTCATCGACGCCTTCTCCATCTTCAACAAGGACATCGGCGACCCGGCGCTCAACCGCGACCACTGGCGCGCCATCGTCGGCGCCCGCTCCGGCGATCCCACCGCGGTCATCTCCGAAGCCGTGCTCTACGATCGCGGCGAAGTCGCGCGGCGGTGGACCCCCGACGCGAGCGCGTTCGCCCAGATGATCGATGGCGATCACGGCGGCCAGCGCCACTTCATGCTCATTGCCACGGACAGCAAGGGTCGGCGCGCCATCAGCCCCCACCTGCGCACCGTGGCCCGCGGCTACTACACCCGCTGCGGCGACCGCCAGAATTGGTTCGGAGCGGCCGGCTCGTATACCGGCATCTGGCCCAGCGGCACGCACGGGGTCTGGTACATCAATCCCGGCCTGCCCGGGGCGCCCGAAGCGGAGACGTTCACCGATGCGACCAACCATCCGATGGCCTCCAAAATGTACCTGCCGTTCGCGAGCGACGCGATGACGTTCACGGGCTATACGATAAACGAACGCTACATCCGGCCGGTCCACTATGGAATGGACGCCTGGGCGATCCACAACACCGAGCCGAGCAAGACCTACGAAGCGGAGGTCATGGTTGGCAAGTGGCATGACATCGGTTCGGGCATCGGCAGTGCCGTTATTGCCACCTTGACCACGGTCGATGCCAGCATGCGCACGAAGATCCCCGTGAAGCCTTCATCGACGGTCTTCCCGGTCATCCAGGCCTGTGGCGGCAACCCGGCTTATGCGTATGTCGCCAACGGCCAGACGGTCACAGGCCGCATCACGGGGGCCGAGGCCATGGATCTGCCGGCGGGGGCGATCGTCGACGATCTGCTCCTGCTTTCCCCCCTGACCGTATCGAGCAAGGGCAGCATGGGCTGGCGCGCGGACACCAACAAGGAAGTCGCGGCCGGCACGGAATGGAAAGCCAGCTACATCTATTGCGCCCCGAGCATCACGAACCGGGCGATGCTCGGCGCCGCGGGCCAGACGCCGTGGGCGCTCACGCTGACCCAGGGCAAGTACACGCCTGGCGTCGGAATCCCGACGCTCAACGCCGAAGACGGAGGTGTCGTCGGGACCCTGAAGGCTGGCGGCGGCTGGAAGTTCCTGCCGATCCAGGTGCAGGGCCTGAACGCCAATTGGCCGGCCGCGGTCTGGACGCCCAAGGGACTGGCCTACTACATGTGGAGCGGCCTCGTGAAGCCGGAGCGCATGCCCGGGACCATGGCTGGCACCTTCCTGCAGCACATGGGGATTCACCGGGGCGTCGGGTACGCCGTGCTGGACAACGCGTCGGACGCGCCCTTCTTCGCCGGCAACACGCTCACGGCATCGAACCCCGACCTGATTCTCGCCTACACGTACTGGACGGCGACGGAGGCCGGCATCGAGGTGAACAATCCCACCGACAAGGCCATCACCGCCAAGCTTACCAGCCCCGCCGCCATCCAGGGGAACTGCAAAGTTGACACGAACGTCACCGTGCCCGCGGGCAGTTCGCTACGCCTGGTTGTGAAGGCGAAGTAAGCGGGCGCGAGCGCCGTGCGACAGCCCTCCGCTCCGACGTGCCGTCAAGCACGGCGAGGCGGAGGAACCGGGGTTTTTTGACCGGCGTCACCGGGTGTCTTGCCGGCCTTGATCGAAACCAGCATGACCGCGGACGCGATCAATGCGGCGCCCGTCAGCAATGCCCCCCAGTGCGCCGGCAAGGTCCGTGACTGTCCCGTGAAGGTGAAGAGCCCGAGGAGGCACAGCGTGGACAGCACGGGTGTCGCCGCCGCCAGGAGCCCGAGCCGGGTGGCGGGCGCGCGATGGAGCGCCATCTCCCACAGCATATAGCCGACCGCATTGGGGACGAGGCCAAGATAGAGAAACGCCAGACACGTCCGCGCATCAACGGCCCGCCATTCGCCCGTGAGCAGACAGCCGGCCACGCCCGTCAAGCTCACCATGAGAAAGCCGGCCGGCGCCGTGACGTAAAGCCGGCCCCAGTCGCGCCACCGCGCGATCAGCGCCGAGTAGAGCGCCCACAGCCCGCCCGCGACGCCGCCGAGCAGGAAGGGCAGTGACGCGCCGTGCACGCAGGCTAGGTCGAGCGCATGCCAGTTGGCGACCGCGAGACCGAGAAAGGAAACGGCTAACGCCACCCCCAGGCGCGCGGTCATCCGGCTGCCGGGCACGAGAAAGACCGAGAACACCACCGTCAAGACAGGCCAGAGGTGGTTCATCAAGCCCACGCCAACCGCCTGTGCATCCGTCACGGCGCTGATCAGGCCGGTGGCGTAGCAGACTGAGTAGAAAACAAAGCCCAACACGGCCACGGCCCACAGGCGCGGCGGCATGATAAACAGGCTCTTCGGCCTTCGCCCCAAGAGGCGGTAAAGTACGACCTGCCCGACGCATCCGATGCAGTTGCCGATGGCGAGATACTGCCAAACCCCCACCTGCCGGCCGATCCAAAGGACGCATGCCGCCGAGGTGGCCCAAGCCAGGATGGCGGCCAGCCCCATCATCATGCCCGCGGACTCTTTATGCGTGGAGGTCATCACCCCGAGATGAGATACACCTCGCGGAGCCCGGCTGCGACCACCCGACCCGTGACCGGATCGGATAACCCGTCCGCTTCCACCCGCTGGATCTTCGAAAGCGTCGGCAGTGGCAGTTCGCCGGCCTTGAACGAGAAAAACACTCGCGTTCCGGCCGGCGAATCCCACACGATCCCCTGCCCGTCCTCGAGGACGGTCCGATGCACCATGAAGTCGCGGACGCGGTTATAGATGTTAAAGTGGGCGTCCAGTTCTGCCGGGCCGCCGTGGATGTCCAGCAGCCCCCCGCCAGCCACCATGCGGAAGTGCATATCCACAATCCGGTCCTTGGGCACGCGCCGGTTATTGTCGGTGAACGCCTCCATGCCGCTGAACATATCCTCGTGGCCCAGGAACCAACCGAGGCTGTTCTGGCCACGGAGCGGATCCGACTCGCTCTCCATGTTGCCGTCGTTGGATATGCCGAAGTGCGGAGCGCCCACGAAGCTCCGGCCCTCGCAGATCACCTCAATCCCTGCCCGTCGTACCGCGGCCACGAAGCGCACGAGCCCCTCAAAATTGTCCGCCAGGTCGTCCGCCATGTAGTTCCTGGTCTTGAGGCCAAGGTTGCCGATCGAGTCGAAGAAAATGAAGTCCAGGCCGTAGTCCTTCTTCCATGTCACCAGATCGTCCAAGATCCAGTCCCGGGCCCCGGAGTTCCAGTTGACCACCGCCATGATCAAGTCGTCGTAGCCACCCGCCGGGTTGGAAAAATTGCGGTCTTTCAACACCCAATCCGGATGGGTCCGGAGCATGGGCGCTTTCGTGGACAGATGGTTCCCTACCCAGATACCGACCTCCAGGCCGAGCTCATGGCCCAGTTCATAGAACCGCTTGGCCATGGCGCCGCCACCGTACATGGCCGAGGGCTTGTACTCCCGTACGCAACAGCAGGAACCGATGGTCACATCCCCGTCCATGACGCTCCGGCCCTGCATGGACTTGCTCCTGAACATCTCCTCGGTAGCATCACTGACGCAGTAGGGGCGCGTCCAAAACCGGCGGTAACCTTCCTTCCTGGCCACCGGCATCTCATTCCGGCCCAGCCATTCCAGGTAACGGTCGGCGGGAATGCGCTCGCCCGTGCTGCGCGGATCGTAGAAAAGACGTCCTCCCTCGGCGACGGCCCCCCACATCCAGTGCGTCAGTGTCGGCAGGACCCGGCTCTTGGCAATCCCCGTCTGTGCCCGGTAGCTGTCTTCCAGGACCTCATTGACGTCGAACCAAAGGTTCCGGCGCCCTGCCTCGGTTTTGCCGGCCTGTCGCGAGAACAGAAGGGTCTTCCCGGAGACTTCCAGCTCAGCCGAAAGCGGAAATTCGAGACTTTCGAAAACATGGTACTGATTCTCGCCGGCGTTCTTACGGCAAGCGGTTTGCACAGCCTGGGCCTTGGCGAAATAGCCCAGGAACACGCCGGTCGGGGAACAAAGCATATCGAACAGTTGGTGGTACGCAGCCCGGCAGTTCATCTGCATGGAGATGTTCTCGTCGGTCTTGTCCCGGAGAAGCGTCTTCCAGCAGAAGTTGTCCCAAGCGCCCGACCGCGTGAACGACTCGACCGGTGAAGCGATCTGGCTCTGCCAGTAGACGGTATTGCCCTCGGCGCGCCCGTCAATCTCCCAGTGCTGCTGCCAGCGCAGGCGGCCCAATTTCGCGCCCTCGCAGCGGATCCTCCACGAAATGGAAAAACCGGTGAACCGCGCCCCGGAAAAGTCTGTCTCCGCCGGGGCGACGATGAAATCGACCTGCAGGGGAGGCACCTGGCGAGGCCCGCCGAGGTTCAGAATGTCGTGGTCGTACTGGTCCCGATACCAGGAGGCATCCGCCGCTGTGCCGACTGCGGTCGTGCGAATCACTGTTGCCGCCCCTTCGACAACGGTCTCAAGATGACGGAACGCCCGGTAGTCCCACCCATCGGGTCCCTGAAAGATGAAGGGCGCGGGGAACGAAGGATCCATCAACCGGACACCGTCGATCTCGACGCCGCCAAGCCCGACGATCGCGCCATCACCGCGCAAGGACCAGTCCAGGATCACATTGCCCAAGTTTGTCTGCATCACGGTTCCGTTCTTGAGAATAAAGGGGGCGATTCTTATGGCGAGGTTGCGAAACGTCAAGCCTCACTATCGATCTTCACGGGTCGGCACTTGGGCCGTTACGCCGAATCAATGCGTCGGCAACTTGACCGCGCCTGGATGATTCAGGCGCAGATCCAGTTCGCCCAACTCGCGGAGGTCGTCGAGGGCCGTCGCCAGTCTGGCCAGCGTGTCGGGCGCCGCGGCGTCTTCAACCGGGACAGGCTCCAATTTCCCCGACGTGCCGGTGCAGCCGATTATCGAGACCCGGGCGCCGTCCCCCACCTTTTGCGCCAGCGTGGTGTTGTAGTAGCTATTGGCCCAGAAGATGATGTCCAGCGGGCCTTTGCCCGTGTACTGCAGATTCATCGGCGGGGCATCACAGTAGAACTGCGCTGGACCGAAGCAGATCTGCCCGTGGTACCCGTTGATGTTGAAGGCCATCAACTCCTTCTTCAGGCCGCTTTGCATCTTCGGCGACTGCACGGTGATGCGCCCCGGCGGATCGTCCGGGCTGCCCTCGATGCTATAGGCGTTATTGACCTGCTCGTTGTAGAGGTCGCTCGCCACCAGGCTCTGATTATCCTTCAGGTACAGCGCATAGGGACAACTGGTGCCGAGCCGGGTGATGATGCCGACGAAGCCGTCGCGCTCCTTCGCTTTGCCTTCCACAACGATCGAGCCTTCGTAACTGTTGCCGAGCAGCACCGAACCGCGGGCGGCATTGACCAGGTGGACGTTCCCTTCCGTGTGCGTCACCAGCACGGAAGATCCCTTGCCCAGGTCGCGCAGCCAGAGCCCCTTGTTGAACGGCTGTTCGTCATACATGCCGAACACGGTGACGCCGTCATAGATGATGGAGGACGACGCCGAGCCACCGGTCTGCAGGATATCGCACGTGTTGTTCGTCGTGTTGCCCGGGACGTCGTGGCTGCCCACGTTGAGCAACTCGATGGTCACGCGTTGCGGATCGCGCACCTCGATGATGCTGCCGCCGGCCGGTCCGCCCCAACGCAAACCGGACAGGAAGCCGGAGCCGCCGAAGGTATAGTCGGCGCCCGTGATCTGCAGAGGCCGGGTGATCGTGTAGGCTCCGGAGGGCAAATAGGCAATGGCGCCTTTTCCGTGAGCGCGTGCCGCATCAATGGCCTTCTGGATGGCGGTCGTGGTATCCACGTCTTTGCCGCCTGCGCCGAAGTCCCGGACGGCATCGAAGACCACGGTCGGTACGACGACGGTCTCCTGCAGGAAGCGCTGGTCGGCGGAGGTGAGCAGACCTTTGCGTTTGCCCGCCGGGATGACGTAAAGCTTCGCCAGATTGTTAGTCTGCACCACCCCGTCGGTGGCCGCAGAAACGTTTTCCGACACAAACAGGCGCTGCCCGGCGCGGAGGATGGCCACCGGCGCGGCCTTCGACGGCGGGCGGGTGAAGACCGTGTCAAAGAGGAGGACGGGACCACCGCCGTTGCCTAGGGCCTCCATCGGCAACCCGCTGAGCGTGATGGCTCCCTCGGAACCGGTCCACCCGCCCACCTGGCAGTCCTGAATGGTCAGGGGCGCCACGGGGGTACAGTATTCGACGAACTTCTTCGAGCCGAACGACACGCAGCGGCGGATCGAGCTACCGTGCTCCGGCAGGGCGAAAACGTCCACGACGCGGCTCCCCTCGAAGCGGCAGTTGCGGATGTAGAAGTTCCCATGCCGGCATTCGATGGCCGTGTCGCACTGGCGGAACTCGCACCCGTCGACGGTGTAGTCGTAATCGTTAAAGGTGAGGAAGGCCATGCCGCGCTTGCAGTTCTCGAAGAGGCAGTTCGCCGTGATCGTCTCGGCGGTGGCGGGCTGTTTGTCGGTAAAGAGACCGGCGCTGGTGAAATTCAGGAACGCCATATGCCGGTGCTCGACTTCCGTCTCGAAGCTCCCGGGACCGTTGCTCAGGTGGTAAAGACCCGCGGAGGCCTTGTTGCGGCCGTCGAGCAGCAGGCCCATCCAGCGGCTCTGCGCCACGGCACCCTCGGTCAGCATAGGCTGGCCCTCCGGGCCGTCCCACACCAGCTTGGTGTCGCGGCCATGCCCAACGATCAGGACGCCGAGCGCGCGACTGGTGGCCGACCCGACCGTCAGTGTCCGGGTGATCCGGTACGTACCGGCGGGCAGATAGATGACCGACCCGCTTCTGATGGCGTCCAAGGCCTTCTGCAAGGCCGCCGTGTCATCCGCGACGCCGTCGCCCACGGCCTTGGGCGTGACCTTGGTCTTTACGTTCACCCAGTCGGAGCGCTCGGTCCAATTCAGCGCCGGGATGGTTGGAAGCGCAGCCTGCGCGGCTAGGCACAGGCTGCCGACAAACAAACTTACGATCATACGTTTCATACCATGGCTCCTTTCAGGTCTTGATCATGTCCTACCGTTTCGTCATCAGGACAACGCCCAACGGGGACTTCCCGAGGCCGCCGTTGCAGTCGAGTTCCAGGTTGACCTGCAACAGCAACGAGGAGGCCGAAGGTGCCCGGACATGGACATAGAACACGTTGGTCAGGTCAAGGGAACCTTCGATGGCATCGGGAACTTCGACGCCGTCACGGAGCAGCTTCGTGCTGGTACAGCGGACTTGGTCGTGATTGGGCGACTCGGCGAAAACGACTTCGTACCGCCCTGGAGCCTGGCAGAAACGCGTAATGTCCACGTCGGCCCTGCCGCGACCGAAGTCGACGGTCCTGGCATCCCATTCGCCGACCCGCGTGCCCCCCTGGCCTGGCAAAGGCTTTGGGGCGACACCGACGTTGAAGACGGCGAGGCGTCGTATCAACGGGACAGCCGCACACCGCGTGACCCGCAGCCGCACCCCCAGGACTTCCACCGGCTGAAGATGGTCGATCTTCTTGTGGCCGATGGACACGCCTTCACCGATGGGCCGCCAGCCGTCGGCGAACCGCCCCTCGATCACGTACTCGTGGACCCGCTCTCCTTGCGCGATGTCCTCCATCGTGATGACATGGTCGATCCGCGTGGGTCGCTTCAGGTCCAGCTCAACAGCTTCGCCCTGGCCCGACGTCTCGGCCAGGCACGAGCCGAAGCGGCGGCAGATCTCGGCGCCGAACTCGGCATACCGCTGCTCGTCACACCCGGGAATTCGACCGGTGGTATCGGGCGCCGCGTTGAGCAGTAGCAGCGCCCCGCGGCCGACCGACTTGTAGTAGACGTCCATGAGCTGGTCGAGGCTGCGGATCTTGCCAGCGCTGCGCGGATTCCAGAACCACTCGGTGGGCAGGTGGAGTGTCGTATCAACTTCGAGGGGAACCCAGGCGTCGCCGTCCGGCCGACCATGGCAGGCGGTGCCCCAGCCTTGACGGGCCTGCTCGGAGGATTCGGAGTTCCAGGCCGGATAGGGCGTGTAGCCCAGTTCGGTACCGACCCAGCGGATGTTGGTGTGCGGCCCCTGAAAGACGATGGCATTGGGGGCGTGTTTCGCCAGAATATCGCTGACGTCGACCACGATGTTGCCGTCGAACCAGACTTCGAAGATCTCGCCGTAGCGGGAGAGCACCTCGGTCAGTTGCTGCCGGTAGATAGCGTTGTAGCGTTCCTGGGCGGCCGGGTCCTGGCATCGACCGCTTTCGGCGGCCTTCATGAAGCGGTCCTGGGGCGACAGATAGACGCCGAGCTTGAGGCCGTGCCGGCGGCAGGACGCGGCGAGATCCTTCATGACATCGCCCTTTCCGCCGCGCCACGGCGACTCCTTCACGCCGTAGGTGGTGGTATCGGTCTGCCACCACGCGAACCCGCCCACGTGCTTGGCCACGAAGACGATAAGGCCCGCCCCGAAGGACTTGGCCGCGCGAACCCACTGCTCGGTATCCAGTTCGACAGGGTTGATCGCCGACAGCGGGGTCGAGAGGTCATCGCCCTCCAGCCCCTGCCACGTCGAGGGGCCGAAGTGGATGAACATCGCCAGTTCCATATCCTGCCACGCCAACTGCGCGGCACTCGGTTTCGCCAGGCAAACGTCCTTCATGCTGCATTTCCTTCTTTCATCTAGATCTCCCCATCGAGGTGGAATGTCCGGGTCTCCCCTTTGCGGACGCAGACAACGATCTTCCGGGTCGCGTGCCCGTAGAGCCGGCGCTCATAGACTTCGTAGGGGTCGCACTCCCTCGGCAGATGGATCGTCTTATCCCCGCTGCTGCTGGCGTGCAGCGTGACGAACCGGTTTCCGGCGTAGAGAATATCATCGCTGTCGCTGTAGACGTGGCAACCCGCCTCTTGCGCGATGGCCCGCACGATCTCTGCGCGCAGCGCCTTGAAGCAGGCCAGGTAGCTGGTTCCGGACTGACCTACCTTCCTGACAAGGGCAGGACGGCCGTCGGCGTTGAAGCGCATCAACACTTCCGCGTCGGGGTCGTCCCCGAAGATATACGGACAGAGCAGCGTGAATTGGGCCAGGCCCTGCACCTGGGTCCACGCCTCGACGGTTCCGAAATACTCGCGGTCAGTGAACCACCCGTAATCCCAGTCCGGCCTGACTCCCGGCAGCCGCCGCGCGCCTTCCTCCGTGAGCCGGCAGTACGGCAATGCCGGCCCGCCCAGACATTCGGTTGCCACGCCGGTCAACGCGGCGATATTGGCGGTTGAGAAACGGGCGGCGCCATCCGGCTCGATAATGCCCGGCGCATAGAACCACAGCACGGTCCGCTTCTTCGCCGCCAGAAACGCCTTCACCCGTTCACGCGTCCTCCGGTCGAGCGCAAAGGCATTCTGGAAGACATAGAACTTGTAGTCGGGCATTCCGGGCTGCCAGAGATCCTCGAGGCTGTGGCTGGCCACGGGAACGCCGATGCGATGCAGTTCCCAGCTTCGGAAGCGCAGATCCACATCCTCCATCGTCCAGCGGCTGGCATAGTTCGCCGATTCCGGATCGCGAACCAGCGCGATCTCCGCGGGCGGATTGCGCGGCCCCCGGTAGAAGGCCGCCATCACGTCCTGCTGCCGCCGTATGAGCGCCATGATCTTCGGGTAGTTGTAGAAATGATTGCCGCCGTCGTGCCCGCACATGTCGAACCACCAGCCGACCAGGTCCATGGACAGGTTGCGCCCGAAGTCGCGTTTCATCACTTCGATCGATTCTCGCAGAGTGTTGAGGCCCCAGGCATGATCCAGCCCCATGCTGAAGGTGCGGGTGTCATCCTCGATGACGTAGCACTTCCGCCGTATCCGGAACGAACCGTGGGTGACGTACACCGAGACCGCGTCCCCCGGTTTACGGTTCGTGTACCCGCCGGGCGTGCTGAGAAAGTCCACGAAGCCGCTGTCCAGAACCTTCGTGAAATGGGGCAACACACCGCCGAATGACCCGACCATGGCCGCGCCGCCGGTGCGCTCCTTGAGGAACCGGGCGAAATGGACGATGGAATCGCCTATTCCTTCGTAAAGGGCGTGGTAGTAATCGGCCGCGATCCGGCTGGTATCCGGGTTGAGAAAGCCGCCGACCGTGGCCGTGCCCGTGTCGGGCATGCCGTCCAGGAACCCCAGTTGGGGGCCCCGGTCGGCGGCCTCCGGCGTGCCCGGCAGAGCATCGGTCCCATGGTAGATTGCGAACAGCTTCTGGTCGGCAAGCATGAAGTTAATCTGCGCCGCACTCGGAATGGCGGGCGTGTCGATGTGCGCGTTCGGGCTCCTCCAAGCCTCTTGCAGCGCGGAATCATTGCCGTATTTCTCCCGGAGAAAACCGGCGAACTGCCGCCGAAAGGCAGGACTGTGATCCAGCGTGCGCCCGTCCGGCTGCACTAACTGGGCCGGAATGTACCACTCGCCCGTCCCGCCCGCGCATAGGAAGAACCCGATGACCCGCCCCGCAAAGGGCTGCTCCTGCAGCCAGACGAGAAAACGGTCGAGATCCCGGCACTGGTCGTCGCGCCATCGCGCGGAGCTCAGGCACTGGATCTTTTCCTTGAACCAGCCCGTCGCCGGGGTCCCATCCTCGAACTGGATCATCTCGGCTGGGTTCGCCTTCATCCACTCGGCCGATGGGTAGAGGCCGGTTCGGAGGATGATCCAGGCATCGGGAATCAGGCGCAGAATCATCTCGACCTGCTTGCGCATCAACTCGTATTGCCCGTCGGCGTTCGTGAGCTGGTCGTTGACGACGAAGAAGACGCGCATTCCCGCCGCGCCCAAGGCGCGGGTGTAACTCTCGTCGTTATAGGCGCACTTCGTGAAGTACATGCCCGGCAACGGCTTCCCATCGACCATAAGCGTGGGTGCAGCCTCGAACAGGCCGACCTCACCGCGCGGGCCCGCCCAAATGGCCGCCGCTTCCGTCATCCCAGCCTCCTCCGGTTGCTTCACGCGTCGTCTCCTCAGATTTTGTCCGAAAACCCCTTTGCCACATGGAGCGGAGCCGCTTCCGGCTCCGGCCGTTCGTGGCGAGGAGCACTCGCGACGAGCCGGCGCGGGAAGCCGCGCCGCTCCCGACGTGGCAGATAGGTTTTCGGATAAGTTCTCAGTCTTTGCCATCATGCGGAATGCTTCCGCGCCGGGTCCCGGGCGCGCCATAGCGCTCCCAGCCCGTGCAGATCGCCTCGATATTCTCCAGCGGCACATCGGCACTGGGACAGGCATAGAGCATCAGCCCGCCCTCAGGCCGCCCAACCTTCTCCACGATTTCCCGAATCTGCGCCTCGATCTCCCCGGGAGTGGCAAAGGGAAGCATCTGCTCGTCGATATCCACCATGGCGCACAGCTTGCCGCCATAGGCGCGCGCAATGCCGTCAATGCCGCAGGCCCGGACCTGGGGGTCGTGGAAGGAAACGCCGCACTCGATGAGGTCGTCGACGACCGCCAGCAGGCAGCCGTCGCAGGAGTACTTGACATGCACCCCGGCACGGCGGCAGGTCTGAAACATTTCGCGATAGGCGGGCTTCAACACCTCGCGAAACGTCGCGGGACTCATCATGAGCGACTGTTGCATGCCGATGTCGCCATGGAAGTGAATCAGTTCCGCCCCGGCGTCCAGCCACAAACGGATCAGGCGCATGTTGTAGTCCAGCACGAGGGCGATAAGCCGGTCGAGTTCCGGGGGACGCTCCAGGAAGTCGACCAGCAGGTTGTCCAGCCCGCGCAGGAACTGCAGCCGATCGAAGAAACTGCCTTCCACGACGCCCATAGCGCCGTTGACCAGCTCGCCCTGTTCCCGCTGCCGCCGGCACCGGGGGCGAATGGCGTCCCAGTTCCATTGTCGCTCGGGATCGGGGACCTTGAGTTGCGCAAGCTTATCCCAGTGGTCCAAGGGATGCCCCACGACCTGCCCGAGGATGCCGTCCTCCACCTCCAGCCACCCGCAGCCCCAGTCGTCAGTCCAACGCCGCTCGCGAAACGGCTCCGATGGCGGGGCGAATGCCGCCACCGATTTGATGCGGGCGTCCGGGAAGAGCAGCGGGTGCCGCCGCATCATTTCCACCAGGCGCGGGCCATGCCGGTAAATCACGGACCGCATCAAGTCGAAATCAACGGGAATCCATTCCGGATGCCGGAATTCAATTGCGCGCAGCGTGTTCTCGCGGTCGGTCATCATCGTCGTCGTCCAGGGTCACTCCAGGATCGACACATGGAACAACCCCGTCGCGAAGACCACCATGCGATTCTCCCCCTTGGTCAACCGGATCGGAATCCAGTCGGCATTCGGGTGATAGCCATGCGCGACCTTGGAGTGCCAGACCTCTTTGCCGTTCACCCATACGACCAGGTTCGGGACCCCGCCCACCAGCAGGCGGGCCGGCCCCGCGGCCGGGGCCTTCACCAGTGCCAGCGCAAAGGCGCCGGAGTTCGCCACCCGCGCGGGTTCGCCGAAAGGCAGGATTCCGCCCCGCTCGAGCATGCACACATTCCACCACGGCGTCCCTTTCATCTCAGCGGCGAGATTGAACGGCTTCCAACCCACCTTGCCGGCGTCAAAGCCGGGCGTCAGGTCGGGCGCCGGGACCGGGTCCTTGGCAGTCCACGGAATCGGCGGGCCGATCAGCCAGTTCGTCACGGCGCCGGGATAGGGAACGCACTTCTCGACCATGGGCGCCGTGCAGCCCAGCGCCCCCAGCACGCAGCGCCCGAACGTCTGCCACCCGTCCAGGTTATGATGGATGCCGTCGTCGCCCCACAGCCGCCGCTTCTCCTTGGCGGCGTCTTCGAACGCCTGGTGAAGATCGCCCACGATGCAGCCCTGTTGGGCGGCGAGTTCCTTAAGCGGCTTGTCGCGGGCGGTCAGTTCCGCATTCCACTCCGGCTTCTCAAGCGACGGGGGCATCATGAGCAGCACCTTGATACCTTGCGCCCGCATCTGGCCAATGACGTCGCCCATGTCCTTCAGGTACTGCTCGCGCGGCACCCCCGTGATGGTGTCGTTCACGCCGATGCACAGCGTAACGAGATCGGGTTTCTGCTCCAACACGTCCGCCTTCAAGCGGGCCTTGACCCTCGCGATGGTATCGCCGCAGACCCCGGCGTTGGCGAACCCGAGGTCCGGATGCCCATTGGCTTTCAGCGTCGCTACCACCCAGTCGGGCCAGGCCGCCCCGTCGGTCAGGCTGTCGCCCACGAAGACGATGTACTTGACCCCGTGGAGAGGATCGGCAGCGGCGGCGTGGGCGACCTCCGAACGGCACATCGTCACAGTCCCCGCCAGAACCAGCACCACCGCCAACGTGTCATGCATCGTCATGGCATGTCTCCCTCATTGGTCCAGCTATTGTCCAAAACGAAACGCGCTCCGCCCTTCTGCATCCAGGCCAGGCGCACCCCCGGGTCAGGGGGTCGTGACGATTCCGAACTCGTTCGTCCAACCGGCAGGCGCCTTGGGGCCCTGCTTCTGAATGGCGTCCGAGTAGGCCTTAAGCGTGTCGCTCCCTTTCGGATCCTTGACGAGCGCATTGAACCGGTCCTTGTTCCCCGCGCAGGCATCCTTCAGCACACGGACAAGCAGGCCCGCGTGCCAGGGGCGGGCAAACTGGGCATCCTGTTGAACGGACTGGTAGAGCCAGACATCCTGGTCCTGGGTCAGGTTCGTGACGGACTGACCCAGGGCGCTGACAAGGCCGTGAATAACCGGCGAGTCCGGCCGGCTCTTCAGGTGGTCGAGGGCGGCCTCCGCAAGGCCGGCATCCTGCAATGCCGCCAGCATTCCGGCAGCCTTCGGCGAAACGGCATTCGTCTCGTAGCGCACGGCTTGACGTAGAAGCACGGCCGCCAAGGGACCGTATGCCCTGATGGCGTTGGTTGTCGTCGCCAACTGCTGTGGGTCGGTTGTGGCCAGTCCGGCCACCAGGCCGCGGAGCTTCTCCAGTTCGCTCTTCCAGGCGGGCGTGCTGAGCGGCGCGCCGGCGAGGAGCTGTTTGGCAAAGTCGGGGCCAGACCAGTACAGTTCGACCCGCGAATTGCCGGTGTCCTGCTGGAAGACGACCTGGATCGCATGCGGCCCGTTGGTCAGACTAAGGACCTTTTGCTGTTCCTGCCAATTCGAACTCCCGACGACATATTGCCCGTCGATGAAGAGACTGGCTGTTCGCTCGCCGAAAAGCGTGAAGGTGTAGTTCGTCGACGACTTGCCTATATTCAGCAAACCGGTCCAGCGCGCGGCAATATCATCCTGCCGGTTGTTCGGCAAAGGGAACTGCCGATTCGGGACGGCGATTTGCGCATCGAGTTTCTCCACGGCAAGGGCGTCGAGCAACCGGCCTTCATAGTACTGTCCACGCAGGCCAGACAGGCTTGGCGCAAAGGGAACCCCGAACTCGCACGCCCTCATGACCACACCAGTATCCGGCGATACGAGGGCCGCCCCGATATACGCCTGCAAGGCTTCATAGGCCTTGGGGTCCCCGGCCAACGTGTTCAGTTGATCCTTATCGCGCAGGCACTTCCGATCGAGAACGATGCAAAGCGCAGACGCGTCCGGAACCATGGACTTGCCAACGTCCTTGTTCATCGCTTCGTAGAGAGGCGGGATCAACCGGGGAGACGCGCTCCGGGCGAGTTCGCGGAAGTCGACGAGGAACTCCTGCGCCGAGGGTTTGCCCGGTTGCCTGGCGATCCTTTCAAGCAGGATGTCGGCCGTATCCGCATCACACAACTGCGCGAGGATGGCGGCGGCCTGCAGGGCGATTGGATCCGGCTTATACCGCACGGCGTTCCTGAGGTACAGCCGTCCTGCGCCTCCGGCCTGAAGCAAAGCCGCCTTGGCGGAACGAACATCCGCCGGGTTCGTGGACGCCAGGTTGGTTACGGCCGCAGGCAGTTTCGCGAGTTCGCTGGGCCAGAGCGGCGTGCGCAGAACATCAACAGGAATGACCTGTTGGGCAAGATTGGTCGCGCTCCAGTAGAGCTGAATACGGCTGTTGCTCTGGTCATGCTGGAAATCCACGCGAATCCGGTGCGCGCCGTTCGAAAGCGGGAGCACGCAAGGGCGATACTCCCAGTTCCATTCCTGGACAACGTTCCTGCCGTCGATCCAGAGTTGAGCCGAGGTCTGTGCATACAGCAAAAACGTGTAATCCGTCGGCCGGTCCGTGCGGAGCGTTCCCGACCAGCGCGCCGAGACGTCATCCTGCCGACCGCCGGGGAACGGGAACTGGCGGTCCGGGACGTCGACCGAGCCATCCACTTTTTCGAGCACCAGTTCATCGAGTTGCTTCCCGAAGTAATAGCGGCCACGCAACCCTGTCACAGGCGCCACAAAGGGGGCGCCGAACGTCGCCACGTTCATGACGACCGCTTCGTTGCTGGAGGCGCCGGATTGCGCGACGTAGGTCTTAAGTTGTTCGTAGGCCTTGGGCTCCTTGGCGATGCTGTTGAACTCTTCCGGCCGGCCGGCGCAAATGCGGTCGAGCACCATACACAGAGCGCTGGCCTCGGGAATCATCCGGAACTCGTGGTCATTCGTGGTGGCTTCAACAAGGGTCGGAACAAGGTCCGGGGGGACATACTCGGCCAGGTCGCGCAGACTCGCCAGCAAATCCGTCGCAATGGGCGAAGCGGGCGCCCGTCGCAGTCTATCAATGATCAGGGGTGCCGTCGGGCCATCGTATAGATCGGCCAGCATTGCGGCCGCCACCTTCGCCACGGGGTCGGGCTGATACCGAATGGCGTTCCGGAGGAAGAGCCGCCCAGCGTTCCCGGCCTGGGTGAGGGTTGCCTTGGCGGATCGGATCTCCACCAGGTTGGTGGATGCCAGGCTGTGGATCGCCGAGGGCAGTTTCGCGAGTTCACGTGGCCAGATAGGAGTACGCAGAACCTCGCCGGGTATGATTTGCCGGGTGATGTTCGTTGCGCTCCACCAAAGCTGGATCTGGCTGGGGCCTCTATCCTGCTGAAAATCAACACGAATGCGATGGGCGCCGTTGGTGAGCGGCAGCACGCAACTCCGGTCACTCCAGTCGGACCCGTAGAGGACGTTCTGCCCGTCAATCCAAAGCGAAGCCTGCCGCTGGGCATACAGTTGAAACGTGTAGTTGGTGGGTTGGTTGATAAGCAGCGTCCCCGACCACCGCGCAGAAATATCTTCCTGCTGGTTGTTGGGAAGCGGGAACTGGTGGTCCGCAATATTGACCCCGGAGTCCACGCGTTCGAGTGCCAGGTCGTCGAGCTGCTGTCCGACGTAGTACGCGCCCCGCAATCCCCCCACGGGTGCCACGAAGGGGGCCCCGAAGCCCCCGACGCTCATTACGGCCGTGTCGTTGCTGGAAGCGCCGGACTGCGCGACATAGGCCTTGAGTTGTTCGTAGGCCTTGGGGTCCTTGGCGAGGCTGTTGAAGGCTTCCTTCCGGCCGCCGCAAACGCGGTCGAGGACCAGGCAGAGCATGCTGGCTTCGGGAATCATCCGGAACTCGTGGTCATTCTGTACCGCCTCGTAGAGCGGCGGAACGAGGTCCGGCTCGATAGACTCGGCCATATCCCGCAGGCTCGCGAGGAGATCCAGTGCGATGGGAGAGTTGGGCGCCTTGCGGAGCCGTTCAATGAGCAAAGGCGCCGACGGGGCGTCATATCGATCGGCGAGCAGGGCGGCAGCGACCTTGGCCACAGGATCCGGCTTATACCGGATGGCATTGCGCAGAAAGACAGTGCCAGAGCCTTGGGCCTGCGCGATGGCGGCCTTGGCGGCCCGCACGGTGGGCAGGTTCGTGGACGTCAGGTTATCGATGGCCGCCGGCAGCAACGACAGCACGTTTCGCCAGGGCGGAGTGAGAAGCGCACTACCGGCCAGGACCTGCTTGGTGATGTTGGTCTCGCTCCAGGAGAGCTGGACCCGCGAATTGCCGGCGGTCTGGTAGAAGTCGGTCCGCAGCCGGTGCAAACCCGGCGCCAGCGTGACGGTTCCTTTCTGTTCATCCCAACCCACACTGCCCACCACTAACCGATCGTCGATCCACAGACTGGCGCTGTTATCGGATAGCGAGTAGAAATCGTAATCACCCCGGGTATCGATCCGCAGAAGCCCCGTCCAGCGTGCTGAGATGTCGTCCTGCCTGTTCTCCGGCATGGGAAACGCGCGATTCTGAACTTCAATGCCGGAGTCGAGTCGCTCGACGGCAAGCGCGTCAAACTGGGCTCCGGCATAGTACCGGCCGCATAGGCCCGCCAGCAGGGGCGCAAAGGGCGAGCCGAATTCGCAGGCGTTGATTGCGACCACGTTGTTGGACGATGCCATGGCCCGCTGAACATAGAGCTTAAGCTGATCGTATCCTTTCGGGTCGTGAACGGCTTCGTTGAACCGGTCCTTGTTGTCGCCGTAGGCGCGGTTGAGAAGCGCACAGAGCGCGAAAACATCGGGGAACACGGCGGAGTCGGCATCGTGGAGCATGGCCTGGTAGAGATACTGAACCTGTTCGGGATCCAGGTGCATCGCCAAGTCGCACAGGGCGGCGGTCAGGGTGGGCACGATAGGCGAGCCCGGGGTCTTCTCGATGCGCTCAATCAGGACAGCGGGGGCCCGGGCGTCGCGCCGGGCTGCCAGCATTTCGGCCGCCCGTGCCGCGACCGGGTCGGCCTCGTTCTGAACCGCAGCGCGGAGATAAATGTTCCCGGTATCGCCGGACCAGGACAGGGTGGCTTTACCGGCGCGCGAGTCCACCCAGTTTGTGGAAATCAGGCTCAGGATGGCCGGCCGCAGTTGGAGCACCGGATCCTTCGTGGGAGGCACGCGGAAAAACCCGGCGCCCAGCACCTGCTTCGGAATGTTCGTTCCGCTCACCATGACCATGACCCGGGAGTTGCCGCCGGACTGGTAGTAATCGGCGTTGAAAGGAATCCGCCCTGCCGGCAGCGTGATCGTGCCGTTCGTTTCGGCCCAGCCCAGGCAGTCGACCACCATCTGGGTGTTGACGGTAACCACGCACCGCGTGTCGGCGAGCGCATAGAACGTGTAGGCGCCCGCCTTGGGGATTTCGATGCTTCCCGACCACCGCGCCGAGATGTTGTCCTGCCGTCCGTCCGGGAACGGAAACAGACGGTTGTCGACATTGATCTGCGTATCCAGGCGTTCAAGCGCCAGGTTCTTGAACTCGGGGTCAGCGTAGTATCGGCCCATCACCGCGTTCAAGGAACCGACGAACCCTCCCCCGCGTCGGCAAGCCCAATCCGCGATTTCGGGATCCCTGGAAACGAGCGCGCTTTCGATGTAGGCCCGGAGCCTCTTGAATCCGTCGGGAGCGCCGACCAACTGGTTGTAGGTCTCGGCCGTCCGATGGCAGCGTTCCTCGAAGACCACGCCGAGTACGCCGGCTGTTTCGCGGCGCACGAAATTAGTGTCGCTGAGAATGGCTTGATGAAAAGCGGCCAGGGTGTTGGTGGGAATGTCGTTGATCGCACCCCTCAGGTCGGTGGCCAACACTTCCAGCAGAGAGGCGGACTGGCGTTTCAACAGTTGCACCGCGAATACCGAGAGGGACT
Organism: uncultured bacterium; assembly: GCA_903895695.1. Classification (GTDB taxonomy): domain Bacteria; phylum Verrucomicrobiota; class Kiritimatiellia; order CAIKKV01; family CAITUY01; genus CAITUY01. The sequence goes on along the minus strand of CAITUY010000124.1, from coordinate 23,937 downwards.
GGGCATCCGGCTGTTCACTCAGCACTTGAGCGGCGACCAGGGCGACGCTGTCCTTCTCGTCGCGCAAGGCCTTGCGCAGAAAGATCCGCCCCGTTTCGCCGGCATCGCGCAATCGGTCTTCCGCCACGCGGACGTAGTCGCTGTGATCGGACGCTAGATTCTCGGCCGCCACCCTGAGGGACACCGCTTCCTTCTTCTCCTGGCCGAGCCGGAGCACGATGGCGTTCAGCGTGCTCTGCTGGTCCCCATTTGTGCAGGTTTCCTTCAAGGTCCGGCACAACTGAAGGGCATCGAGAAAATGGGCATCCCGTTCCTGCTCTTCGATCTTCTGCAAACTGTCCTCAAAGGCGGCATCAACGGGTGCCAGAGGCGTCTGGACAACGCTCGCCGTATTGGTTGGGACAGTATTGGTCGGGACATTCTTGACTGGCGGGGCGAGCGTCAGGCTCGTCTGGGTTCCGTTGGTTTCGCCAGCCGGAGGGGGCGTGGCCGGGCGCTCGACGGGCGCCGCAGGCTGCGGCGGCGGTGCGGCCGCTCGCTCGGCTTTCTTGCCGCATCCCGCAAGCAGGGCAACCGCCAGCGCCAATTCGATGGATCTGATGACAAACTTATCTTCTCGCATGTGGGTAACCACCTCGTTATCGTCCGTTCTCCATATCCCAACCCCTAACGAATGGGGAGCATTATTTCACAGTTCCATGGTCCATGGCACGAAGCATATTTCAGCCGGGGCCTCCCGCCTTCAGAACGCCCTCCGCGAAGAGGTTCGGCTGGTGGTTACCGCCTGAGATGAAAGGCCAGAGGCTCAGCTCCGACGCGCCGGCGGCCCTCCGGTTTCGCGCCACCAGCACGCGAATCTTCGCCCCCGCCTTGGGCCGTTCGGCTCCCAGGCTCGCCCACGGCACGGCCAGTTCAACGGTCCATCCGCCCGCTTCCCTGCCGACGGCAACCGACAGGTCGCCATTCCAGGAAGCGTCCTGTTCCCGGGAGTCGTAAACAACGCCAGCGGCATTGACGACGATCTGGTAGTAGGGCTTGGCCCACACATCCGGGGCAAGGAACAATTCGATCGAATCATCGCCGTATGTCGGGTCGTCGCGCTGTCTGGATTTGAGGCGCAACTTGTCTTTCTCCGGCTCCGCGCAGCGGGCGGCAAAATAGAGACCATGGTCGTCCCAGGCCAGCCAAGCCCTCGTCGCCTGCGCCGCAGGTCGGTCGAGTTGCGGACGCAGCAGGCCCGTGACATTGGCGGGGCAAGCCCAGGCGGCATCGTCAAGAACACCGTCTATCCTTGGCGGAGAAGGAACGCGAGGCACGTCCATCGCCGGACGCGGCCGATCTTTCATGATCCGCTCCAGCGGCAACGTCACCGGGTCCGTCGTCTCGTTGCCGCTCCCGGTGCGCACGTCGAGATGGCACACCGGCAACGTGAAGAAGGCGTTCGACGCGAACGGCGCACCGCTGTAAAGGACTTGAAAAGCAGCCGGCTCGCAGACGCCCTTGGCAATACGCGCCTCGGCGCTCGCCGGCTCGATCGACCAGCCGCTGCCATCGGGGGACTTCCACGTCATGCGGACACTGCCTCCCACGGCCTCATCCAGCCCATCGAGGGCAAACCGCATCCGGATCGACAGCGGATCGTCCGTCATACCATCGATCAGAACACGGGGGACGAGGCCGGTGTAGCGGATGGCGTCGCCCTGGCGGGGGCGATACCGCATCTGCGGAGCCAGCGGCGGCACGCCAGCGGCGCCGAAACGCAGATCCAACGGCTCTCCAGCCCAGGGGGTTCCGCCAGCGCCTCCTGCTGTCAGGCTTAGCGTCACCGCATGCCATCCCTTTTCCAAGGGCACCGGGAACGTTTGCCAGCGGCCCTTCCCCACACCGGCAAGGGGTCGCCCGGCCACATCAACGCGGGCATTGCCGTCGCTGAGCACCTGGAATTGATAGATGTCATTCGTACGGGCCTCGACAAAGCCCTCAACCGTAATCGTGGCGCCCCTGGCAATGCCGGCAGTGGACCAGGGTTGCGGCCCAACGGCCCCGTTCAGCGCCTTGGACTGTCCATCGCAGACCACCCGGAGCCCGCGCCGCAAGGCAGCCGGATCCAGCATCGGATCGGCCTTCACCGGCGCTTCCTTGACCAGCGGTTCCGGCAGCCCTGGCGTTCCGCGCGCAGGGCCCCACGGTCGGCACAACGGATCGCCGACAATCAGCAATTGGTAGGGAGCCGCCACCGATTGGTAGAAGGCTTCGGCCAGCGAGGCTCCTCGCGCATAGTGAACATGGATGAACGGGTCGGGGAACTTGGCCTGAATCGCATAGGGCTCGGTCACGGTCCCCGACGAGCCTGCGGCGCCATGGCGCAGGAATTCCGTCAGCGCTGTCTGGCCTCCGTCCCATACCATGGTCCCGCCCGTGCTCGTGAGGTGTTCGCAGATGGCCCCCGGCAGGATCCGGCTGCCGGAGGCGACGAAGTCGAAGGTCGGCACGCCGACCATGGCCCCGGCAATATCGAGCTTCTTCTGAGGCAGGGAGCCGTCGGCGATGACCGCCGCCACGCCTTCCTGCGTGAGCAGGCGCACCGCCGCCTCGAATCCCCAACGGCGCGTTCGCGACCGTATATCGTCGTTGACCATGTAGTACACCGAGCCAGCGGGGCGCGTGCCGTCGGACGCTGCCGCGCGTTCCAGGGCCGCCACGGCCTCGCGGACCGAAGTGCCGCGGCCACTGGTGACGCCCAGCATGACGGAGAGCATGTATCGCGGGCCTGATTCAGCCTTGCCGGGCTGTCCCTGCATATCCCAGGCGATCCTGGATCGGAACGGAAGGGTCGGCCCGACCGACAAGTTCAGACGGTTCTGCTCCATGCGCGCTCGCAGGGCCGCATAGGCCGGCAACGCACGCAGGGGCTCGAGGTCCGGGTCGCGGCTTGCATGCGCCGCGTCCCACCAGCCGGCCTTCACGGCTCTGTCAAGGGCATCACCGGCCGCGTCGGTCTGCCCATCGACAGCGAGGCAGCAGGCCAGGTTATAGAGCGCAAGCGGCCTCCCGGGGTGCCTGTTGCAGAGGGCGGATAGAATCTTTGCCGCTGCCGCGCTTTTCTTTTCGTGCAGCAGCAGGTCCACTTCGCGGAGGGCTGTCGCCTCGTCGTCGGAGAGCGGCGATTCCGGTCTGTCAACGAAAGCCCGGCGCGCATAGCGATTGCTGTTCAGGGATGCATACGCCCGATAGGCCTTGGCGGCCACGGCTTCGTGCAGATACGTCATCCCCGTAAGCGAGCCCTGATCGCCGACTTCCGGCGGCACCTGGTTGGAACCGAGATCGCCATGGAAGCCGACCTCGTAGGGAATATCCGAGGAATAGGCGATGCAATCGATGGCATCTTTCAGCCCTCGCTCCTGGATGGCAGCAAACACCGGGGCGAGGATCAATGCGCGGAAGTCGTCGACGCTGATGGTCTCGAAACCAGGCAGGTTGCCGAGGCGGATGACATTACCGGGCGGGATCCCGCGCAGGCGCACATAGGCATCCGCAACAGCCACGGAGGCCCAACTGTCTTCGTTAATGACAACGGCAACGTTCTTCGGTTCAAGTGCTTCGCGCATGGGCGCTCCCAGAGTTGTGCCAACGATGGCCAGCGAGACGCATAACCATTTCATGTGAATCATCTCGCGTTCAACGCAACCCGGACCTCGAGCGAGATGATCGTCAACGATTCGCCTTCGTTGCGCAGCACCAGTTCGTTGTTTCCATCCCGCAGTGCCGCAGGCGGGACCCCAAAGACGGCCTGGCGCAGATCCTTGGCGGGTTCGGGCAGCGTGTCCGCGGCGGTCGCGGGTCCGACAGGCGTGTCGTTGACGTGCAGCCACAGTTGGTCCGGGCGCATACCGGTGCCCTCCGTGAATACCACGGCGGCCTCGATGGGCGTGCCCTCAGGTTCCGCGGCCAACAGTATCCGGAATGTCCGTGTCTGCGCGCGTTCGAGGGTCACCGGCACTTGCTGGACGCCATCGGTCTCCCCGTTCGCCCAGCCGCTCATGACCGTGTACGTCTTTTCTGCGCCGCGCAACGGCTCCAGCGCCCGCATCTCGCGAAGCGTGGCAAACGAAGGTTCCTGCGGAGTGCCCCACCCCTCTTCCCGGGCGCAGAAGAAATTGAACAACTCCACGCCATCGGCCCCGGCTGCCAGGTGGCCGGCGGCGAACCCGCGCAGCAGCGCGGGCTCGACCGGTATTTTTCGCATGGGCAGACCCGGCCGACGATCGGCGGGACAATCCGTACAGGCATAAACCGCCACGCGGTCACCCACCAGGGCGCGGAAATCCGCCACGGGCACCTGCCACTGTGAATTCAGAAACGCGCCGGCCGAAATGCCGTCGACCAACCGGTCGCGAGCCCAGGCGGCGACGTCGAATCCTAACTCATAAGCCGCCGCCGGGCTGGCGGCAATGCGCGCCATCAGGGCGACACGACGGCCGCTCTTGTCGAGAATGGCCCGCACGTCACGGACAAATCCCGTCATGATGGCACAGTGCCGGACGAAGTCCCGGCGCGGGAAGTAGCAGTGGAAACGCAGAAAATCCAACTCCAGGACGTCGCAGTCGTAGTCGCAGGCCAGCTCGCGGATCAACGCCAGAAAACACTCACGCACTTCGGCGTGTTCGTAGTTCAGACCCGTGGCGCTCCAGCCGCAGAAAGGCCCGTTGTTCAGCCGGAACTCGGGATGCTCCATGTAGAAGCGGCTGAACAGGTGCGTGCCGGGCGTGGGCGCGTCGTGCATGTCGTTCATACGCACGGTGATCCCGGGTGCGATGCCTTTCGCACGGCAGCGGGCCAGGGCGCGCGCCAGGTAGTTGCACCCCTGGTCGGCCAGCCGTTTCATCTGCACGACCCAAGCCTCGCGCTCTTTCACTTCGGCGTCCGGTACAGGCCCCCAAAAGGCGCGGTCGCCCGGCACATACCCGTCCCAGTTCGTCTGCCAGGCTTTGCTGGGATAGTTGGTCCGCTGGGCCTGCGGATTCACCAGCAACACGTCCACCCCCGCGTCGGCAACCTCGTCCACCATCCGGTCAACGTGCCCCGGCGTAATCGGCTCCTTTGTGATGGCGAAGAGATTAGTCTCATCCTGGTTGTAGATGATGCGATACGATTTCATCGAATGTCCTTTCGAATATATGAAGATCAAATGCCGGGCGGACAGCGCCCCACCGCGCCGGCCTCACGGCGGCACTCGCCGAGCAGCCACATGAGCCGCCGCGTCTCCTCGACCGACACGAACGGCGGCTGACCGAGCGCGAAGTATCGGTACGTCTCCAGGTAGAAGTCCCTGTCGGCGTACAGGCTGAGCGGGATGAACTCCTCCTGCCACGGGATCGCTTCGCCCGGATACTTGCGTCCCTGGGCAGCCAGCGTGTCGCTGGCCTCCATCGGCGGCAGGGCGGCGGGATCGAAATACGTGACGCGAAAGCGTTTGTCCGCCTCTTGGAATTCGATGCTGCCGTACTGGCCCATGACGATCCAGGATGGAAGCGTGGCGGAGGTGGCCATGTTGATGTCCAGATCGAGGATGAGCCCCCGCTCCGTCTCGACCAGCACCTTCACCACGTCGTCCGCGTCGCCCCGCGTCGCGATGGCCCGCAGGCACGCCGAGACGCGTCGGGGTTTGTCCTGCGATACGTAGAGGAGCTGATCGAGGTAGTGGGCGCCGTAATTGTTCAACATGCCGCCGCCGTACTTCGTGAAGGCCTGCCAGTCATTGCGGCGCACGTAGGCCGACACGGCCCGCTTCATCATGTAGACAGGGCCGATGGGCTTGCGCGACAGCAGGTCCAGCATCGCCACGGTGTAGGCCGACGTCCGATGGGGCTGATAGACCATCAGTTTCCGGCCGGTCTGCCGCATCGCGGCGATCATGCGGTCGGTTTCCTCCAAACTGCCGGCAATCGGCTTGTCGCAGAATACGTCCATTCCGCGTTCCATCGCGGCGATCGCCTGGTCGGCGTGGAACAGCGTCGGCGAGGCAATCACGACCAGGTCGGGCTTGGCCGCCGTTAGCGCCGCGAGATAGTCGGCGAACCCCGCCGTGCCGAAACGTTCCTTCGCCTCCGCCAGGCGTTCGACCGAGGGATCCACCACCCCCACCAGGTCAAAGCCCTCATGACTCCGGACCATGGGCACATGGTAATCCCAACCGATCCGGCCCAACCCCACCACAACGGTTCGCAATTTCCTGCTCATGCTCTTTCCCTCGCTCGATCGTCTTCCTCTTCGTTCATCTATTTCTGGTAAAGGCGCTGGTAGAGCGCCCGCGCGGCGACAAGGTCGCTATCTTCCACGCCGGCCCAGTGGACGCCGATGACGGGATCGGGCAACCCGAGGCCGAGATAAGCCGGGAGCCCGAGGCCCACCCCGTAATCCCAGAACTCCTGCACGTGGCCAAGCCCGTTCTTGCCCAGGGCCACGTCACCGATGGGACAGACCGTGCGCCCGTCCTGCTGCCAGCGGGCGAGCAGTTCCTTGCAGAGCGCCTTCTTGTCGGCGATTTCCTCGGCCGGCGTGCCGGGCAGTTCGAAGGTCCAATAGTGCCAGGGCAGCAGCCACCAGTCCGCGTTGGGCACCGTCTCCGGGAACATGGGCGCCTCCGAGGCATACATGTGATAGACCAGCCCGAGCTTCAGCTTCAGGTTCTGCCGGCGCAGGTAGCTCTCCACGGCCAGGAAGTTGCGCCGGTGCATCTGCCGGGCCATGTCCATGTATTCGACGGACCACAGGATTGAGGGCGGTCTCCGGATCCGCCGCAGGTGATCGCGCACGGCCTCGGTGTAGGTGACATGCGCGGCGTCGGGCCGGCCATTGGCCTTGGCCCACCGGTTATACCAGGCGTTGAGGTGCCCGGGGGCGACGAAGTCGACACCCTCGAACTCGAGAAACACGTAGTCCATGCCGGGACACAGTTCGAGCGCGCCGTGAACCTGGTCGATGAGGCACTGAACGAAGCTGTCGGCGGCGTAGTCGAGGGTGGCCCAATCTTCGGTGACCGGCTTGCCCCACTCGCGCTCCATATCTTTGAGCTTGGCATCGCTGTAAGTGCCGATGAGGCTGCCGGCGTTCTGCGGGGTCTTGGTTGTCGTCAGAGCCTGGAGCATGACACCCGCCGTGAGGCCCATCTGCTTGACGTGACGGTAGATGGCCCGGTCGCGCTCGGTGTCGCCCTTGGCATAGAAGGTCAGGTTATCGAAGCGCATATCCGCGCGCAACCCGTCGAGGCGGCGGCGGATGGTATCCAGGTCCTGGTTACGCAGATCGGTCCCATCGATGAAACCGGTGATCATAGTTGTGCTCCTTGGATGGGATTACTATCGTTCAAAGAAGAGCCCGCCGCGCCCGCGCCAGGATCGACTCCAGTTCCCGGACCGTATCGGCCGGATAGGAAGCGGGCGTGTAGTCGGCGACACGCTGCCGGTATTGCGCGTGGCACTGGTCCAGAATCTCCCGTTCAGTCCGGGTCCGCGTGTCAGCCCGGAAAAACGACGCCTCCCAGCGCTCGTCGCGGAAATGCTCCAGCGTGTGCTCGGTCTCGAGGAAGTTGCCACCCCCGCTCAGCACGGTGGCGCGGATCCGCTCGGCCGCATCGCCGGCCGGCGGCACAACGGGCCGGGTCCCGAGCGCGTCCAGGCCGGCGAGTGCTTCCATGTCAAGGAGCAGTTGCTCGGGACTGATCGTGCTGCCATTCTCAATGCACCCGTTGCCCGCGTAATACACAACGTGGTCGTGTACGTAAGCGGCATACCCGACAGCCTTGAGGTAGCGCTCATACACCGCCTGCAGTCCGGGCCGCCTCGCGTTGATATACGACTGCCCACCCACCCGCGTTCCGCCGCCGAACGCGTGCGCCATCAACTGGTAGACGCCGGCGTCCACCCGCACCGTCTGCGGCGTACACGACGTGCCATTCCCGGTGAGCATGTCCACTTGATTGCAGGCGATATACCCGAGCAGCGGCGCGTCGGGATCGATAATGAACGACAGAATCAGCCCGCCCACGATCTCCGCCGTGCCGAGCACAACGCTGCCATAGATATCCACCGGGCCGCTGCCCCCGATGCACGGCATGGGGGTGATCATGCTCTGCGCGTGATAGCGCCGGCGCTGGATCATGGTCTCGGCCGTGCGTTGTTCCAGGCGCAGCGGCGGGTTGATGCAGTTGCAGGAGCCGACAAAATGACGGGGTTGATGTCCCAGCACCGCTCCCATTTCAGCCACGAACGGCACTGTCTCCGGTACCGTTACGTCCACGCCCCCCAGCGGCTTGTTCGTGAGTTTCGCCATCACCACCAGGCTGTCCAACTGCTCCAGGGCCGGCGGCACGTCCTGCCGCGAGAGCGGCAGCGTGATGCCCGACACCCGCGTTTCGGCATGCGCAAACTTCACAATATCCGTGAGCGCGGCCAGACTGCCGCCGACCGCCTGCCCCAGCGCGTAGTCGTAGTACTTGGGCGTGATATTGCCGAATCCGCTCCGCAGCTCGCGGCGCACGTGCATCCGGTCGGGCTCGGGCTGGCCCGGCGCCGGCGGCGGGTATTGCCGCAACAGCCGGGCGCGCAGTTCCGCCACCTGCTCCTCACAGAAGAGCATCCGGCCCGCGGTCGACTCACGGCAGCCGGCTTTCAGGGCGGCGTCCCTGACCGCCGCATGATCCACCGCATAGCCGACGTCGAAGAGCACCCGCCGGACGTCGCCCGCCATCTGCTCGAATTCACTGTCGTTGAATACGGCTGTGTTCATACGCTGCGTCCGTTCATTTCTGCAGCACGGCCCGGCGCCGCAGGACGGATCGGGGACGAGGGCCCACGGTGCTCACGTCAATGGCCTTGAACCCCAGTTTGAACGCCGGCGAGTCGTCCGCCAACGTCAGGTCGCGTTTCGCCAGGTTCTTGAACTTGGGATCCGCGATGATCGAATGCTGGTCGCGTCCGAGGGCCTGCCATTGTTTGAACGAATACTTCTTACCCGCCATCAGGAAGTGCGGCTTGCCGGTGACATCGAAGTACAGATTACTATCCGCCACCATCCGGTGCGCCTCCTGCTCGGGGCTGAAGTTCGACTTGAAGATCGGCTCCCCGCGCGTGACCATGATGTTCCGAATCCAGATCAGCCCGTTGTGCGGCTCGTTTCGGCTGTAGATGCCGGCCGCCTCCCCGCCAAACACCCAGATGTTGTTCCGCACCACGTTCTCCCGTCCGTAGTGCTGATGGAACGGCTGGCGATCGGCGTCGTGGCAGACATTATTCTCGATCAGGAGATGGCTCGATCCTTCATCCGGGTAGATGCACCAGCCCCCGTAATGCGCCGAGGTGACGTTGTAGATCAGGTTGTTACGGAGGACCGTTCCCGGCTGTACGCCCAGCGTGTAGATGCCGCCCATGTCGGAGAGCACCTTGTGGCCGAGATCGTGGATATGGTTGAAGGCGATCAGGTTGTCGCGGCTGATGCTCTCCTGGTAGCCCCACTCCCAGCCGCAGGAGATGCCGGAATAGAAGAAATCGAAGATGTGGTTGTGGCTGATCTCGAGTCCATAGGCGTTCATGGACAGGACGCCAATGGCGCTATGGAAAACGCGGCCGCCATGACAGATCGTGTTGTCCGTGACATAGTGATGCCCGGTCTGCCGCACTTTCACATCCGGATCGCGGGCCGCCGCGCCGTTGATCTTGACGCCGCCGGCGCCGAGGTTACGGATCGTGTTGCCCGCCACCCGAATCCCGCGACAGGCGTCGCCGATCTCCACGCCGTACCAGCCCACGTTCTCAATGGTACAATTCTCCACGGAACAGTGGCGGGCGCCTTCGAAATAAATGACGCCGGGCACATCGCACGCGCCCTGGCCCACCGCGGCAAGATTGCCCCGGGGCCTCCGGCCCGGGCGTTGCGCCGCTGTGTCCGATCCAACGAACACCGCCCCGTCAGATACGTCCGGGTGACGCCAGTCGGTGTTCGCGAACGTGATTCCCTCGAAGCGAATGTGCTCGACGAACCGGTTTTCCTCGGGCTTGCCTACGAATCCCATCAATTGCAGGCAGCGGGGCGCATAGACCTTGGCCGTCGCCATTTTCTCTCCGGGCCGGGGCAGGTAGTAAAGCCGGCCGACGCTCCGATCCAGGTACCACTGTCCCGGCTTGAGCAGGGCCTCCATGACATTGTCGAGATAGTAGTCGGCCAGTTCGGACCCCCACGACCCCACCGGGGTTCCGTGGCTCGGCCGCTCCATGCCCACCAGATTCGTCTCCGCGTTGAAGGAGCTGATCTTGGAGCGCTCCTCGATCCAGAAACGCACATAGACGACTTCGACGTCCTTCAAGTTGCGGAAGTCACGAACGTCGCCCGGATTGGCCACGAAAGTTTCGAAATGCTTGCTATCCCACCCCGCTGGAAGCACCGCGCCCGGCACTTCCTTCATCCGGCAGAATCCTTTCCCCGGAAGCCGCGGCCGTTCCGCCTGGCGGCCATTGACGAACAACTGGCGGAACTCCCACTTCCCTTCGGCCACCTCCGGCAGATCGGCAACCCAGGCCGCTTTGCCGTTCACCATTCCCTTTTCCCACTTCGTAATGCGCTGGGCTCCGCTGATGATCGGCTTCTCGTTCCGGTACGGCTTGAAGGTCACCGGCCAGGAATGCTCCGGTCCGAAGACCACGGGCCCGGACAGTGCATACACGCCGCCGCGCAGGTAGACCGTGATGGGCCCGTCGGGCGTTTCCGTCACCGCCACCTGGTCGGGATGGTAGGAGCGACCGTAGACCAACGAACTCAACCGGGCCAGGACACCGGCGAGTGTAGCCAGCGGGCCGTCGCTCTTGTCGGACGCGGGGTTCACCAACAAACCGGACCAGCGATCATTGCCCTTCGGATCCACATAGAGATTCATACGCGCGCTCCTTTGCGAGATGTTGATAGATTCTTCACGCCACCGTCAGCCGACCGCCATCCTTCATGGTCACGGGCCGGCTGAAGCTCAGCACCAGGGTGGCCCCGTCGCGGCAAACGGCGGCCCGGAGCGGCACTCCATTGAGCGTCACGCTCGCCGTCTTCCCCGCCAGGCCGAGGCGCAGGGTGCGGAAGGCCAGCGTGCCGGAGCGGCACTCCAACTCGAACCGGCCGGCCGTCTGTTCGAACGCGCCCCAACCCGTGGACGATACCCACGGTGCGCGGAAACGCGGCATCGGCACGGCCGGCACGATCGCGAGCGCGCCGCGGGGCGCGTCGACCTTGAACCCCGTGGCGCCCAGCAGCACGGCCCAACTCGACATGGCGCGATAGTAGTGGTCGCCGCATTCGACATGGTTCCAGAACCGGCCTGCCCGCAGATGACGGTCATGGACGGCCTGGACCACGGCCAGCCCCTCGGCCGGGTAGCCGAAATCCATGAGCATCGAGGCGATGGCGTACTCGATGCCCGTCCACGGCGCCACGGCCTGGATGTTGCGGTAGGCCGCCAGGTGCGGCCGGGTCCCCGGCGGGTAAGTCGCGTTGAGCAGCCCGGTCTCGGCGCTGAAGTTGTGGGACACGATGGCGGCCAGGGCGGCGCGGATACGTTCCCGGGGCAGGACATGCCCGAGGCCCGCCAGCGTCGTGAACCACTCGCCGTCGATCTGGTCGGTCATGCAGCACTCGTCGCGCTCGCGGCCGTCCACATAAAGGGAATAGTACCGGCCGTTCCAAAGCTTGCGGTCGAAGGCGGCGCCGGCCTTCTTCAGCAGGCGCCCCCACTCCGCCGCCTCGCGCCGATGGCCCAGGTCGCCGGCGATGCGGACCGCCGCCAGGAGCGCGGAGAGCCATAGGCTGGCGATGTAGGAAGGCGTTCCCGAGAAATCCCAGGCGTCATACGTGTTCCGCTGGGTCTCGTGGTCGGGCAGGCCGTCGCCGTCGCGATCCAGCGCCGCCGTGTCGTTCATCGCCCGCACGATGTTCGGCCACAGGCCACGCAGGAAGGCCCGGTCGCCCGTCCAGAGGTAGTCGCGGCAGACGAGCAGCACGAACTGCTGGTTCATGTCCACGCGATCGAACCCGTTATCCACCTCCGACAGGTCAGGCGTGAAGAAATGGTGCACGCGGCCGTCGGGACGCTGGAACCGGGCGCCCATCTGCATCTGGCGCTGCTGGAGTTCAGGGAAGAGCGCGAGGATGTTGAAGGAGCCCTGGTAGGTGATGTCGGTGGTGTGGAACCCGCAGCAGCCGAGCCCTTCCCACACGGCGAAATCACCGGCCTTGGTCCACCAGGTGCACTTGGCGAGCGTGGTGAGCTGACCGCCCCAGGCGTCGGCGCATTCGGGCGGCAGCGTGGTGTCGTGGAGCGTCCGGCTGAACGCATCCACGGTGCGGGCGTGCTCGTCGGCGTGATCGGCCAGGAACCGGCCGACGTCCTCGGCGTCTTCGAACCAATGCTCGTACTGATGGCCCAGGACGGGGCCCTTGGCGCTGTAGTGGAACGGGAAGTGCCACCCCAGCGCGAGCCGGACTTCGCGTTCCTCGCGGGGCGCCAGTTCGAGGGTCGAGCACAAGGCGCCGTCGCCCCACATGGGCCACTTGCGGTCGCGGCCGGCCAGGTGGTCAAAGCGAATGCGGATCTGCTTGAGGAACGTGGTGCGGCCCTCGCGGCCGCGCAACAGGGCCGGGGCCACGCGGGCGACCTTGTCCCACAGCGTGCGGGCGAACGGGTAGCAGAGGATCTCCTCCAGAAGCGCCCGGGCTTCGGCCGAGGACAGGGCGTCCACCTCGGCGTCCGTGGCCGGGAACCGGGCGGACATCGACCGGTCGCCCGGCAGAGAGAGAAGGCGGCCACTCTCGCGGAAGTCCGTGAACACGTCCTCGAGCGCCATGCCGTAGGTCGTCGGCCCGAGCTTCGACCAATGCGAATGCGCGTAGCCGCGGAAGTAACTACGGTAGTCGCCCGTGATCCAGCTCGGGTCCCCGCCGGACAGCGCGAGGCAGAGGCTGCCCAGCGTCGGAAGCTGCGGTGTGCCGGGCGCGGCGCGGAACGTCAGGAAGGTCGTGTCGCCGTGCCGCGTCACGCGGTTGCGCCGTTGCCCGTCCGGCGCGCCGGTGGCGATCGGGTTCTGGAGCGTGGTCAGCAGCGAGGCCGTGACGGGGCGATCCGTGCGGTTGCGCACGTTGAAGACTGCGTGGAACCCGGGTGTGCCGCTGGTGCGCGCGTCATGGGGAACAAAGGGCGAGAAGAAACGGGCCGATACCTCCACCGGCAGATCGGCGTCGCGGTAGGCCAGGTCGGCCACGGGGTAGCGGCCGGTGAAATCGATGGCCTGTACGCTCTTCAGCCAGGGATACGAGTAGAGGTTATGCTGGTCGGTGCGCATCCCGAGCCGGCGCATGAGGGGACTGGCGCCGTCGGACGCCGTTCGCAGATAGAACGCAAGCGCGCCGGGCGGCATTTCCGGCTGGTCCGCCGGCTTGCCTTCCGGCTGGCGCGGCGCCCAGGGGCCGAGATTGAACATCTGCCACTCGTGCAAATAGCCATCCGGCCGGATCTCGACCGAGCCCGTGCCGAGCCCGCCAAGGGGAATACCGCTGGTTTGCGCGATCTGTTCGTGGATTGTGCTCATGGGTCTCCTTTCCGGCCAACCGGACTGGGGGTCGACTATGCCACCGGGGCGGAGGTAGTGTCTACCAGGAACGCGGCGGCTTCAGGCTTCGCCGCTCTCTCCGTGGCCGCGCCCGTGAGGGCGTGGCTCTCCGATTTGCAGGTCATTCTCGCAGTCGCCCGAATGGCCGCAAAAAGACGCAAAAGTCACAAGAAAGCCATTGTGCTCCTGCCTCCTTGCGCTTTCTGTGCCGCTTTGCGGCTCCTCTGCACAAGGGCTTCTTCTGACACTGGGGCCCGCCCACCGCCTCACGGCGACGACTACCGGCCCGCCCTATGAGAGCGCCCAGGTTCTGAAGGAGTCCAGTCAACTGGACTTCCGCGCGACCATCGGAGCGGCGCGGCTTCCCGCGCCGGCCCGAACCACCCTCATCTACACGCCGGATGTGCATCCACCTGCCCCACCTGCGGCCGGAAACTGGTGCGCCGGATGAGCAAGAAAGGACGGACGCCAGGCGATGAATTCTGGGGCTGCCCCGGCTATCCCCGTTGTCGTTACAAGATGCGCATGTCACGCGCGGTCTGATCCGGCAGGGCGATCTGATCGAGGATCCTCTTCCGTTGCGCCCAATCCGGCATGCACCGACTCAACAGACTGTAGAAGGCACGGGAGTGGTTGTGGTGCACCAGGTGGCAGAGTTCGTGCATGATGACATACTCGACGCAGTGTACGGGGGTTTGGACCAGACTCACGTTCAGGGTGATGCGGCCGGCAGCGGTGCAACTCCCCCAACGCGTTCGCATTCGGCGGATCAGGAATTTGGCCTTCCGGATGCCGTGGCGGGACCCGATTGTCTGACACGTTTCCGAATGCGCGGCGAAGACGGCAACAGCCCGCCCCAAGTACCACCGCTCCAAGGCATGTTGCACTTTCACCGAGGCGGTCTTGCCCGGCACGGTCACCACCAAGAAGCGTCCGTGTAGTTTCGCCGCATTGGGCGGACCTTGTTCGATGCGCAGTCGGTATTGGCGCCCCAGAAACATGAATGTCTCACCGCTGACGTACTTCTTGGGGCCAGGCAGAGGGTGGTAGCCCGTCGCATGGTCGAGTGCCCGGCAGATCCACGGGGCCCGATGGCGCACGGCGGCGAGCACCGCCTCCTCGGGTGCTGAGCGTGGCGCGTAGACGTCAACCGAGAGATCAGGAGACACCACGACGCGAAGGCGTTTCCGGTCGCCCCGATGCAGACGGTACGAGATACGACGGGTGCCGAATTCAAGGATTCGCGGAGTCGGGTCAGTCATCATTGACCCTGGCGATCTCGATACAGGCGTCAATAAGTTTGTCCTGGGTCTCAAGCGGCAGTTTGACGCCGGCTGCTTCGCATACCTCAAAGAAGATGTCGTCGATCTCGCCGCGCATGCGGTTCAGGGCATCCTGGTTATCGCGCCAATCTCGGATCTTGTGCTTCGTGATGCGATCGACGAGAGCCAGGGCGATGCTGGCGGCCGGGTCCGGGTTTCCGGCCGTGTACTTGTCCACATCTTCCCGAACGCAACCGAAGAACCGGCGGGCCATGTCTTTGCCGACCAGCGTCTGCGGCGTGTCATCCTCGGTGTGGGTGGCGACCTTCACGGAAATGGGTTTGAGTCGCGCCACGGCTTCCACGGCCTGAATCCGCTTGGCCTCAAGATCGGCCAGGACCTCCTCAATCAGTTTGGAGAACTTTTTGTAGAAGGCGGGATCCTTCGGCATCTCCGTCTCGATGATGTGGCGCGTGGCCGACGCGATCATGTCAGCTTTGGCTCGGTCGGTCTTGCCCTGCTCCTCAAGGAAGCGATCCCGAGCCTTCTCGTCCAGCAAGTTGATCGGTTCGCAGAGTTTCAGGACCTCGCCGGCGCCGACGTGCGTGTCGATGAGTTTCTTGATCTTGGGTTCGTACTCGGAGAAGTCCACGCGTTCCTGGTACCGAACGGAGACGGCGGCACGGAGGTCCTGGAAGAACCTGGTGTCGCTTTTGTACTTCGCAACGGTCTTGGCCGGCGTCTTCTCCAGGAACGTTGTCGATGACAACGCCAACGAGAGCGCGCGTGCAAAGAGGCCGAAACGATCATAGAACCGGTTACGCCGTTCGGGGTCCCCAAGGTGGGCTTCGTACGCCTCGGGGTCTTTCGAGCCCTTGACGGCGGCAAAGATCTCCCAGAGATCGGAGTGCAATTGCGGGAGTTGGGCGGCACGGTCTTCGATTGACGAAACAGTCTGGGCGAGATCCTCGCGGTCGTAATCGGCAAGTTTGGTGTAGAAGTCGAGGGCCTCATCGAGTTCCTCGATGACGCCGCTATAGTCGAGGATGAGGCCATACTCCTTACCCTCGAAGAGGCGGTTAACCCGCGCGATGGCCTGAAGCAGCGTGTGGCCGGTGAGTTTTCGGGCAAGATAGAGGACCGCATTGCAGGGGGCATCGAAGCCGGTGATCAGTTTGTCGACGACGATGATGATCTCCGGCCGGTCAGTGTGTTTGAACGCGTTGATCAACTGTTTATTGTACTTCGATTCCGATCCGTAACGGTCCATCATCGTCTGCCAGAACGCTTCTTCTTCCGGCGTGGGGCCGGCACTGGTGGCCTCGTCACCTTCCCGTTCTGATGGCGGGGATATGAGCACTTCGGATGACACCTTGCCGAATTCGTCCAGGAACCCTCGATACAGAAGCGCGGTTGCCTTGTCCGGGGCTACAAGTTGCCCCTTCATGCCTGTTCCCTGGTAGGTCATGGCGTAGTGCAAGCCAACGTCCCACGCAATCATCCGGACTTTCTGAGCGGCCTTGTTCAGTTGGCGCTCCGAGGCGAACTTGCGCTTGAGATCGGCCTGTTGTTCCGCGCTGAGTCCCAGGGTGAGTTTCTCGAACCAGCTGTCGATGGCCGTTTGTTCGACGGGTTGTGGCACGTGGCGGGCCTCGTAAAGCAGAGGCACGACGGCCTTGTCCTCGACGGCGCGGGCGATGGTGTATGCCGGTTTGAAAAGATCGCCGAACTTCACGAACGTGTTCTTCTTGGCGTCCCTGGCCAGGGGGGTGCCGGTGAAGGCTATGAAGCACGCGCCCTTCAGGGCCATCTGCATACGCGTGTGGTGTTCGCCGTAATTCGTGCGGTGGCCTTCGTCGACCAGAACGAACGTATTGCGGTCAGCCTGTTTCAGCCGCCGGCTGGCGGCGGCGGCCACGAACTTGTGGATGATGGTGGTGATCACGTGCGTTTTGTTGTCGCTGAGCAAATCCACCAGGTGGTTGCCGGTGCTCGCCTGTTCCGGTTGCAGGCCGCAGGCACGGAATGTTCCCCAGATCTGATCGTCCAGGTCAACCCGGTCGGTCACCAGGATGATCTTGGGATTCAGCATGGAGGGGTCGTCCTGGTAGGCCAGTGCCAGGGCTTTGGCCAGCATGACCATGGTGAGCGATTTGCCACTGCCCTGGGTGTGCCAGACCACGCCGCCTGGACGGGGACCAGTGGGCAGTGGGCAGTGGGCAGTGGGCAGTGGGGCAGAGACGCGCGACATGATGTCCCGCACTGTGAAGAACTGCTGGTATCGGGCAATCTTCTTCTCGCCATTGTCGAAGACGATGAACTTGTAGATCAGATCCAAAAGGCGGTCGGGACGGCACAGGGCATAGATAGCGCGATCCTGTTCGTAAACGGCTCGGCCCTGGGCCAGGATGGCGCGAAACTCAGCGGCACAGGCGTCGAATGGGTAGGAAAGAAGTGCATCCCACGTGGAGGACAGCACGCCGGTGCCGACATGGTCATCCGCGGCGCCGACAGAGCGGCGCCCTCCATTGAGCAGAGCTCGGATGGAAGCGTCCATCCCCTCCTCTTTCCAGGCACACCAGAATTTGCGCGGCGTGCCCGTTGTGCCGTACTCGGCTTTGTCCCGAGCAAGGGCGAGGAGAAGTTGAGAATACAGAAAGAGTTGGGGGATTCCATCCTTCTGCTGGTAGTCGGCGAGTTGGCCGATGGCCAGGTCAACGGGGTGCTTCTTGGCGTCTGTGTAGGCGCTCCGCTTGCATTCGATGACCACGAGGGGGATGCCATTGACGAAGAGCACGATGTCGGGGATGTAGTGCTTCTGATGGCCGATGCGTTCGACCCGGAACTCAGCCGTGCAATGGTACGTGTTGCTGGCCGGGTTCTTCCAGTCGATGTAGTGGATCTTGAAGCTCTTGGTGTCACCGTCGACCGTTTGCGGCACGTCGGTGCCGAGACACAGGAGGTCGTAGGCCTGTTCGTTCTGGTGTGTGGCGCCTGTAGCGCGAAATGCCTTGAGCGATTGCACGGCGTTGGCCACGGCATTCTCGGTGAACGGGCGCGACTGACCCTTAAAATCGAAACGGGAATGTTCCCTGATGTGCTGGGTCAACACGGGTTCCAGAATGGTGGAGCCGAACCGCTCGTCCCGCAGTTTCCCGCACTGCGTGGGCGTCAGGTACTGCCAGCCGAGTTGGATCAGAAGGTGCAGCGCCGGCAACTGGCTCTGAACCCGTTCGGTGTAGTCCGGGAGTTCGTGACGATCAGTGCCGTATGTGGGGTGGTCTTCCATGGTCAACTCGGTGGTGGTGTCGACGCTGGACTTGGTTGATCGGTCGAGACGACATACTGTGCGGCCCCTTCGCTAACCGTTGCGCCAGTCGGCGGCGTCACTGGCACAGTTTCAGAACGGCGCCGGGACGAAGGAGAGACCAACAACCTCCGAAGTCTGCACATTGCGGCCACACTCTCAACGATCGCACCAACGACCTGATCCAGGTTACTGCCCTCGGAATAGTCAGCCTGGACAGCACAGTGTGTCCTATCCTCAGCCACCAACCTCAGGGCACGTTTCTTCGCATCGTGCCCACCGGGCTTGTAGACTGCGATTGAGAACCCGCCCTGCGCCTTGACAAGTTTCATGCACGGGACGTCGGTCAGTCCGTCTCCAAAGTAGATCATCCGCTCGAAGGGCACGACTCGGTCGTTCTTGGCGACATAGTCGTTGATGCGCGTATTGTCCCAGACATCCAGCACGCCTTTATTGATGCGGAACAGGAACTGTGTTTTCGTGGTATAATTCACCGCCAATCCCGGTGCTACAGCAACGCCATGTTTGTCGTAGATGAAGGCGGAAGCGAAGATTCTCTCGAACTGCCGCCTGATCAGTGTCCCTTCAATCATTTCCCGGATGCCGGAAGATACGATGAAATGCTGAGGGTTCAACCCCATAGTCTCCGCAAAGGAATTGATGCGGCCAAACCAACTTTCAACGCCAGTGAAGAGATCAACTTGGCGACCGTATTCCTGAAATGCCTTGCGTGTCACTCTGACATCTTCGGATGCGCTGGCTTTATCGAGCATGAGTGTCATGTAAGCCAAAATCTCATCAACATCGTGCTCTTTGGCTCTATGCTTTGCGTGTTTCCAAAACTCGGACGGCGTAATGCCAAGTTTTGGGAAGAAATCGTACTCCTGCATATTGCCGGGGGACAATGTGCCGTCAAAGTCGTAGACGAACGCGATTACGGGTTTCTTTGGCTTACTCATAGGCAACCCTCCCTGTCAGCCGGCTTTCTCAATCATTGCCACGATGGTGTCGAGCATGGTCCTCAAAGAGAGGGAAATGTGGGCTTGCTCGATTCTAGGTACGATTAGTCGAGCTTTCTCGACTTTGGCGGAGTCATAGGACCACATCGGGCGCCAAGAAGGACCATAGGCCTTCTTCAGAGCCGCCTCTATGCGACCATACTTGCCGAGGTTGATTGGTCTGGCTTCACCCGTGGTCTCGGCATACACCGCGCTTATTACGGCGCTGGGCAGGTAGTTCTCGATCTCGCGGCCC
Organism: uncultured bacterium; assembly: GCA_903895695.1. Taxonomy (GTDB): domain Bacteria; phylum Verrucomicrobiota; class Kiritimatiellia; order CAIKKV01; family CAITUY01; genus CAITUY01. The sequence continues at coordinate 4,474 of CAITUY010000124.1, read as the reverse complement.
TCGGTTATCCAGCACGGCACCCCAGCCTTCTCGCACTCAACCCTCACGCGCTCCTTGGTCTCGCGGATCGGATCACTCGTCTTGCTCCGATCGCTGTCGATCATGATGGCTGAATGCTGGTTGATGCGCAGCAATGGGATCAGATCGTCGGGATTCGGAAACTCTTTGCGTTCGAGGGACAGATGGGACAGCAGACGGCCGCCATAAAACATGATCGAATAGTCCACACCCTCGCGGAGGTCTGGCGCCACGAGCGACAACCATCGGTTCAGGTAGATGCGGTCGCTCGGACCTTCCACCCAGATCACACTGCGAGCCTGCAGTAGATCGCTGGCATCGATTCCCAGGTCGCGCAGGACGTCCAAAGAATGCTCCGTGCTCTCAACGGCGCGACTTCGCGTTACGCCGTCTTCCTGCCAAATGTGTACTACATTGCAGTCGGGCCCCGGCGTCATGAGGGCATGCGAATGAGTGGCGAGGACGTACTGGTTGGGGGTTTCCTCCATCAGGAAACGAAGGAACTCCTTCTGCAGGAGTGGGTGGAGATGGATCTCGGGTTCCTCGATGCAGAAGATCACATTGTCGTGTGCGTAGACGGCGATGGCCAGGATGATCAGTTCGTGGATGCCCGTACCGTAGGACGCCAGCGGCAAGCGAAGGCCATTCCGTCGGACGATGATAACGTCGCGTTCGGGCGGGACCTCGAGGCTGACGTTGGGTGTTCGAAGTAGTCGCTGGAGCAAGGTGTTCAATTTGCTGAACTTCATTCCCAGGGCTTCCTGCCCCAGATTGGGGACCTGCCACGATGCCAGTGTCTTGATGATACCGCTGCCGTCAAATCCATACTGGTCGCTGGTGTCGATTCTGCGGATAGCTGGAACGATGTGGATGGCCGGCAACTGAGCGAGGATTTCAGCGGCGAGCTTGAAAGCGACCTCATCCTTGTGCCTCTTGAGTTCCGCCGGAGGCGGTTGCCACCTATAGGATTGATTCGTGCAGACTTGGTAAATATTCATGAACTCATGAAACGCCATGACTTCAAAGGGTTGGTTGACCACTTGTTGCGCGGTGCCGTCGTACTCGATACCAACCTGGATTTCTTTGAAGCGCGGTACGAATGCCATGTCATCGGCATTCACGGCTGCTCGCAGATGGAGGACGGCATTTCGTTTGCCGTCCCTCCTGTGCCGGTCGATCTCTTCAAGACGGCTGAAGCCCTGCTTTCCCGGATGCGCGAAACCAAGTGCACGGAAGACGTTTGACTTTCCTGCGTTATTGGCCCCAATCAGGATGTTGACCTTCTTGGTAAGATCCAGCCAGACCGGTTCCCGACCGATGCTACGGAAGTTCGCAAAGCCGATGCCCGTAAGTTTCATAGTCGCACCCTCACTTCACCTGTCAGCAACTTCTGCATCAACCCCTTCTTCTGACGTTCCAAAGCCGCGAACTTGGCCTCAAGGGAATTGATCTCCTCGTCGGCGGTGGTGAGAACGGCTGCAATGGCGCGTTGTTCAGTAACGTCGGCTGGAATTCTCACCATTGACTGGAAAAACCACTCAAGGTTGAACGTCATCTTCTCGATATGGACGCCGTAACTTGACAAGTAAGCCAGATGATAGAACTCCCGAGCGCTGGCTAACATGGCGAAGAATTCGAGATCGATAGCGGCGGTGTTGCGCGGCCGAAGAGCTATATAAGATCCAGAGATGTGCATTCCATCCAAGTGCGCCGACACAAGGGCCATTGCCCCATGCAACACCTGCATTCTTGAGATAAGGAAATCCCCGGTCCTCGTCTGATACATGACCTTGGTGAGAATGTCCTTTCCCCTGCGTTCCTCCCGCAGGAACGCACCACCTGAGGCGCGACGCACGCTCACCAGTGAATATGTTGCGTCATCGGCCCACGTGACGGGCCTCTCGACCTCCTCCAGTAGAACGCCTATCGGCGTCTTCTTCCATGCGGTTTCGAACCCCGGCAACCGCTTCTTCCCCGTCAGCAGTTGCTGCATGAGGGCTTTCTTGCGGCGTTTGGCGGCGGCGATGAGGGCGCGGGTCTGGTTGATGGCTTCGTCCCAGGTGGTCAGGACTTCCGCGATCTTTCTTTGCTCGGGGAGAGGGGGAAACGGAACTCGCACGGAATGCACGTTATTGCGGTTCAGTGTGGGCACAGAGGTTGCAGCGTCGAACCTTTCAAGTCGCATACCCTGCAAGAACCAAAAAACGAAACAGGGATCATTGCCCTTGAAATCCGACACCCATAGCGATGTGTCATGAGGCCAGAAAGGTTGTTGTAGAAGGAAGACCTTGCCAAGAATGCCTTTCCTGCCCGTAACTACACCAGGTGGGTGCACCTTTGATTTGGCATGGTAGTAGGAGATGCCCGACGATGTTACGACGGGAACATCACCAAGTGTTGACGTCTCATGGGTTAGATCGTATCCCCTCTGAAGTCCGACGAAACGATCCAATCGGGCGACCTCCCACTCCTCCGGGATCCATCCCGCCGGGGTCATCTTGTAGCCGGGGCGGTTGGCGTTGTGGTCGGTCATGAGGCATCTCCGGGTGGTAACTGAATGCACGCGCCTGCAGACACGGTTGCCTGGGCACACAAAGACCCGTCGCTGGTCCAACTGGAAGGCAGTTTCACGCATCCCTGCAACTGCGTGGACATATACATGATTCGCGTCGCCATAGTGTCACCTTTCGGGCGCTTCGTGGCGAAGTCCAAGAAGTGCTGCACGATGGTTACACGTATTTCTTCTGATGGGCACATTTCACGGAAGTACTGCTCGTGCAGGTCGTACTTCGGACCGGTACCAAGTCGTGTTGGGGATGCACTGCTGATGAATAGGTTCACAATGTCAGGGGTCACGGTCTCCGGGAAGAGTCTCATGGCATCGCACAAATGCGGTGCCAACCATTGCCAATCCGCTGCTGAATTGAAGGACGGATAGTCGTCCCGGAAACGAAGTGTGTGATAGAGTGCATACGGGAAGGCTGGGTTGAGGACGTGCGCCAAGTATCGCGAGTCCTGTTCAATACGGGTCTGTATTCCGCGAACCCACCGATCGCGAAACGCGCGCTTGACGTCAATCTCAGCCGAACCCAGATAACCGATGTAGACGGCGTGAGCCAGCTCCAGTGAACCGTCAAGACTGGCCGCCATCAATCTATCAATGCGATCCCGCATTAGGTCCAAACCGTTGTCTCGATCACGAAGAATTGACCGCAACTGGGAGAACCCCGGTGTATCCGCACATGCCTTACTGCCAAGAGCAGTGGATGCAGCGACAATGTGATCTTCGATGAGGTTGAGCAGTCGGTCGGAGGGGACCAACATTGCGAACTGTCTCGTCTTATCGGCCCAGACTTCTGATTGGATGAGTTTCTCCGGCAGCGCCGACGATCGCTCCTTTACATATGACAGAATTTCCCCAATTACTGCATGGTCAGGGACCTCATTCTCATCCAGTTCGCCGGCCTCAAGCCTCATGAAGTAATCAGTGGGTGCCAGGGACACCACGTTTTGTGGAGGCAGGACCATATTCCTCGGCATTGGGACGTGCGAAGGTCCAGTTGAGACGTAGACATGGATGTACTCATCTTTGTGCAGGGAGACATTGAACCCAAGGAGCGTAATCGCGACCTTGAGCGCCAGTGCCTGGTGGCTCGACAGACCGAGTTGATCGATATGCGCCCGCAAAACACGAGCGGTTTGTTCGTGGTTCTTGTCAGTTATGGGTTGTTGTGCGCGTAGTTCTGCCAAGTGTTGTTTCACGAACGTATACCCTTTTGGGCAACCTTCCCGGAGAAGAGACCAAACGATCAGGTCAAGAGGGTCCACCTCACCGTGCAGTGAACTCCAGGTGATTGCTGTCCGTTTCAGGGCATGCTTGAGACTGCGTGGTGTGTGCGCGAGTGCGGCGAGCGATGGCCAAAGCACATCACCGGGAATTGCTTGTTCACTCAGCGTCCGCGACGCACCCAGGCGTGCAATGTCCAGCCGCTCGGAATTTGGTATCGTGTCTTCGTTGGCATGGCGAACCAGGGCTGCGATACTACTGCTTAAGCACAACTGAACGTCGCTTTCGCGGAGTCGCGGCATCATCTCCGTGTGTTCACACAACCGGTGGAAGTCAATGCACGTCTCCGTCTCGTCACTCTTGAGGAAGACAAAACTAACATTGCGCACGCCTCCAAATTCATCCAGAAGTCGACAGAGGGCGCCCAATCCGTTGCTGTGGTCATTTCTGTCAACGTCCTCGATTACAACGACAAGCCGCTTGTGAATTGCATCTAAAATGGGATCAATCCGTTGCAGGATGGCGGCAGGGCGCTTCTGGGTTTGTGGGGGGGATTTTTCATTGAGCAGCGAGCGGATCCATGTTCAGGCCGCCGAAATGGAAGAGGATGTCGGTCTTGAGACGTTGACGGTTGCGGTAGCCGCATGACTTCTGCATCAGCAGTTGGAT
>CAITUY010000123.1 GCA_903895695.1 uncultured bacterium | reverse complement strand
CCGGCCTCCACGCACACCCCTTCTCCCCGACCTTTCAAACAAGATGTCCCTCAGTGTACCTGAGTGACACCCCGCTGTCATGCCGGATGGCCAGGACGGGTGAGCAAAGCGGGGATGCAGAGGGTAAGCGGCGACAGCAGTGCGGCCATCATGCCAGAGAGAAGAATGCGCATGGTCGATCCTTTCGTCAGACAGCGCTTGCCCGTGTCACGGACGCTGCCGCTCGGTAGGCAAAGCTAGGGAAGGGTATTGGCACATATCATACCGTTTTTAGCTGGAACCGAATAGGCCCCGCGCGAAAAAGTGCCCGGCACGGCGCCGCGCCATTCTCGCACACAGTGAAATATGGTATACTCCCGTCGATAGCGGCGGCCCGGTCCCCGGGTCGCCCTTTGAATGTCCATCCTGCGAGGAGCATCGGCCCATGACTGTGCAACACGAACTTCCCCTCGCCGCGCTGGTCGACAAAGCCCGCGTGCTGCGACGCCACGTGGTCGAGATGATTACCGCGGCGAAATCCGGGCATCCGGGCGGATCGCTGTCCGCGGCGGATCTGCTCGCCGCCCTGTACTTCGGCGGCGTCCTGCGCCACGACCCGGCGCGGCCCCACGATCCCGACCGCGACCGCTTCATTATGAGCAAGGGGCACGCCGTGCCGGTGCTCTACGCGGCGCTGGCGGAGGCGGGGTACTTCCCGGTGGAACAGCTCGCCACGCTGCGCAAGCTCAACAGCCCGCTGCAGGGCCACCCGTCCAAGGTGGACTTCCCCATCATGGAAGCCTCCACCGGGTCGCTCGGTATGGGGCTCTCCGTGGGCATCGGTATGGCGATGGCCGGCAAGCTGAACGCGAAAGACTACAAAGTCTACGTGATGCTCGGTGACGGCGAGTCGGAAGAAGGCCAGGTGTGGGAGGCCGCCATGAGCGCCGCCGCCCGCAAGCTCGACAACCTGGTGATGATCCTCGACTTCAATAAGTTCCAGCTCGACGGCTCCATCGCCGACATTCTCGATTGGACCCCGGTCCCCGAGAAGTGGGCGGCCTTCGGCTGGCACGTCATCGAAGTGGACGGGCACGACATGGCCGATATCCTGCGCGGCTTCGCCGAGGCGCGGACGGTGACCGGCAAGCCGGTGGCCTTCATCGCGCACACCATCAAGGGCGCGGGCGTCTCCTTCATCGCCGGCAACAACGACTGGCACGGCAGAGCCCCCAGCGCCGACGAATGCGCAAAGGCCCTGGCCGAACTGGCGTAGTGAAAAATGGGGACTGGCTCGTATTTTCCAGTCTCCGTGCCTGAATAACAGCACCGGATGCGGAAAATGCGTGCCTGTCCCCATTTTTCACGACCGGATGTAGTCGATAACCCATCCCGCTCTCCCCTTCCCTCGCGGGAGGGGGCCGGGGGATAGGTCCCAAGGAGTTTCACATGCAACTTGGCAAAGCAACGCGCGAGGCGTATGGCGAGGCGCTGGCCGCCCTGGGGGCGGAAATGCCGGAAGTGGTGGTGCTGGACGCCGACCTGTCCAAGTCCACCATGAGCAAGAAGTTCGCCGATAAGTTCCCCGACCGCTTCTTCAACATGGGCATCAGCGAAGCGAACATGATCGGCGTGGCCTCCGGGCTGGCCGCGTGCGGCAAGGTGCCCTTCGCCTCCAGTTTCGCCACCTTCCTCATCTGCAAAGGGTTCGACCAGTTGCGCATGTCGGTGGCGTACCAGGGAGAGAACGTGAAGTGCTGCGGCACCCACGCCGGCATCAGCATCGGCGAGGACGGCGTCTCCCAGCAGGGTATCGAAGACCTGGCGCTGGCCTGCGCCCTCAACGGCTTCACCGTGCTCGTGCCCGCCGACGAAGCGGAGATGCGCGCCGCCGTGAAGGCCGCCGCCCTGCATAAGGGCCCGGTTTACATCCGCGCGGGCCGCCCGAAGGCGCCGATCATCTACCCCGACGGCAAGGCGGAGTTCGTCATCGGCAAAGCGGACACCGTGCGCGCCGGGACAGATGTCACCGTAATCGGCATCGGCCTGCTGGTGGGCGCCGCGGTGGACGCCGCCGAAGCGCTGGCCGCCGAAGGCCTCTCCGTGCGCGTCATCAACATGGCCTGCATCAAGCCCCTCGACGCGGACGCCATCGTCGTCGCCGCGCAAGAGACGGGGGCCATCGTGGTCGCCGAGGAGCACATCAATCACGGCTCCCTCGGTCAGGCCGTCGCCCAGGTCGTCGCCGCCAACTGTCCCGTCCCGATGGGCTTCGTGAACATCGGCGACCGCTACGCCGAGAGCGGCACCCCCGACGAGCTGATGGTCAAATACGGCCTCACCGCCAACGACGTCGCCGCCGCCGTGCGCGCCGTCGCCAAGCGGAAATAAGGCTTACGAGAACACGTTTGGGAGGGCGAGCGTACCCGCGAGCCGCGAACGTGGCAGCCGTAAGCGAATACGGAAACGGCCTGTGCGAGAGAACAGTTCTCACGCACAGGCCGCTTCTATATTCATACTCTTTCACCCGCGCGCGGCTCGCGGGGACGCTCGCCCTCCCAAAGTTTTCCTATTCCCCCGCTGCACATGCACCCCCGCCATCCCGCACGCCGGAATGCCTTTGTCTGTCGTCGAAAAATCCCCACCCCGCCGGTCGCGTTGGGGATTGACAGGTGCGGCATGTCGTTATACGATATAATCATCTTCTCTACTAATGTGGACTTTCGCACTTTTCCTCTCGCGTCTCGGCCTTGCCTCTGTCCCCGGAGCAACGGCCCGTTATGAAAGGAACCATGGCGGGCTGACCTGAAGTAGATTGTATCTTACCCCACCCCCTTCAGGGATACCGCCATGG
>CAITUY010000122.1 GCA_903895695.1 uncultured bacterium | reverse complement strand
TTGTTCCGACGCCGAGACCTCAACCCTGCGCGTAGGCTTCATGCCCAGAGTAGAACAAATAAGCCCGCGCATGTCCCGCCTTTTCTTCTATCCCGCTCTCCTCTCGCTTCTTATGCCTCCAGCCGCATCCGCCCTACCGTGGGCCGGAGGCCCTCGCCCTACCAAAGAGACGACGCATCTGGGGCGTAGTTCTCGAACTTCTCGTTTGCGCCGTCTTCCTGCGCGATCTCGACTCCATCATCGCCCGCGCCAGCGGTGGGTGTCTGGGATGTCGCCATCGTGGCCGCACGTTCCCGGACCGCCCGTCCGTCGACCGGCCAGTCCAGTCGACTGGACTGCTGGCTGGTCTCTCTTTTCCCTTGTTGTTGCCGGAAAGCGCAGTGTAGCTTCCCCGGATGCCGAATCGCGAGTGCCGGCATTGAAGGTAACTCCATCGCGAAAGAAAACCATGCAGTACGGACACTTTGACGACAAGAACAAGGAGTACGTGATCGACCGGCCGGACACGCCCAAGCCGTGGAGTAACTACCTGGGCTCGACCGAGTATGGCGCGGTCATCACCAATCACGCCGGCGGCTACAGCTTCTTCCGCTCCTCGGCGGCGGGCCGCTTCACGCGCCTGCGCTTCAACGCCGTGCCGCTCGACCAGCCCGGGCGCTATTTCTACCTGCGCGACCAGGACAGCGGCGACTACTGGACCACATCCTGGCAGCCGGTGGGCAAGCCGCTGGCCAAGTACAAGAGCACCTGCCGCCACGGCACCGCCTATACCCGGATTGACTCGCGCTATTCCGGCATCGCCACGGAGACGACCTATTTCGTGCCGCTCGGCGAACACTTCGAATACTGGCTGCTCAAGTTGACCAACAAGACGAAGAAGCCCCGCAAGCTGTCGGCCTTCACCTTCGTCGAGTACGCCAGCGAGTGGAACGCCAAGGCCGACATGATCGACATCCAGTACTCGTTCACGATCGTGCGTGCCAACATCGTCGACAACATGGTGGATCACATCATCTGCAACGACCTGCCGCTGGTCACGCTGGGCCTGCCGCGCCAGCGCCTGCACACGTTCCTCGCCGCCACCGGGGCGGAGATCGCCGGCTACGATACGGATCGCGAGAAGTTCCTCGGCGGACCGTACCGCACCTACGCCAACCCGCTCGTCGTGGAACAGGGCCGCTGCACCGGTTCGCTCGCCTGGGGCGACAACGCCTGCGGCACGCTGCAGATGGATATCGAACTCGCGCCCGGCGAATCGCGCGAGATCGTCGTCCTGATGGGCATGGGCATGGCCGAGACCGAGGGCCGGCGCATCCGCGCCGAGTTCGGCACGCCTGAACGCGCCCGGACCGAACTGGCGAAGCTCAAGGCTTACTGGCACGGCCGCCTCGGCAGCCTGACCTGCTCCACGCCGGACGCCGAGTTCGACAGCACGATCAACGTCTGGAACGCCTACAACTGCCTGATCACCTACGCCTGGTCGCGTGCGGCCAGCCTGATCTACAACGGCGAGCGCGACGGCCTCGGCTACCGCGACACGGTCCAGGATCTGCTGGGCGTCATGCCTCTCATTCCGGAGGAGGCGGGCAAGCGGCTCGAACTCATGATCACCGGCCAGTGCGCCAGCGGCGGGGCCATATCGGTGATCAAGCCGTTCGAGCACCATCCCGGCCACGAGAAGACCCCGGCCGAGAACGAATACCGCAGTGACGATTGTCACTGGCTCTTCAACACCGTGCCAGCCTACGTGAAGGAAACCGGCGACTTCGACTTCTACAAGAAGGTGCTGCCCTACGCCGACCATGGCGAGGACACGGTACTTGGTCACCTCAAGCGGGCGATCGAGTTCAGCTTCCACTACAGCGGCGCGCACGGGTTACCCGCGGCCATGACCGCCGACTGGAACGATTGCCTCGGTCTAGGGCGCAACGGCGAGAGTGTCTTTGTCGCCTTCCAGTTGCGCTACGCGCTCGGGGTCTACGCCGAGATCTGCACGCGCTCGAACCTCCCCGGCGAGGTCGCCTGGGCCGAGGAGCGCAAGCGGACCATTGATGCCGCGATCCAGAAGCACTGCTGGGACGGTCGCTGGTTCGTGCGCGCCTTCCGCGACGACGGTACCGCGCTCGGCGTGGCCCGCAACCAGCAGGGGCGCATCTTCCTGGAATCGAATTCCTGGGCCATCATCAGCGGCGCGGCCACGCCGGAGCAGGCCGATTCGACCATGGCCGCGATCCACGAAGAGCTGTTCACGCCCTACGGCTTGATGCTGTGTTCGCCGGGCTTCACCAAGCTCGATCCCACCGCCGCCGCCAACATCCTGGGCAATCCCGGCATCAAGGAGAACGCCGGCGTCTTCTGCCATACCCAGGGTTGGGCGGTGATCGCCGCCGCCCTGCTCGGACGCGGCGACCGGGCGTACGAGTATTTCCGCGCCTCCATGCCGGCGGCCAGCAACACTCGCGCCGACATTCGCGAGACCGAACCCTATGTGTGCAGCCAGTCCACGCACAGCCGGCTCAGCCGCAAGGAGGGCGTCTCACGGCTGCCCTGGCTGACGGGAGCCGCGGCCTGGTCCTATCACGCCGCGACGCATTACATCCTCGGCATCCAGCCGGACTATGACGGCTTGCGTCTTGCGCCCTGCCTGCCGGCCGACTGGAAGTCGATCAATGTGACGCGTGTCTTTCGCGGCAAGCGGTTCAAGATCGCAATCCGCCGGTGTGGCCCGGGCAACGATGTTGCCCTGACCCTCAACGGCCGGGCGATTCCGGGGAATATTTTGCCGATCGAACGATGTGTCGATACCAATGTTGTAAGCGTCCAACTGGGCCAGAAGGAAGCGGAAGGCTAATCATGACCAATCGAGAATTGTTTCTTAACTTGATGAACTATCGCGGAGCCGACCGGATGCCTGTCGTGCATTGGTCGGGCTGGACAGAGACCCTGGAACGCTGGTACGCGGAAGGGTTGCCGCGGGACCGTGACATCCATGAGATCCTGGGCACGAGACCGCATTGGACGGGAGTCGGCGCCAATGTCGGGCTGTTCCCAGCGTTCGAGGAGCAGACGATCTCCGAGACGGAAGAGACCCGGACCTACCGGGATGGCAGCGGTGTCGTCTGCCAGGCGTGGAAGCGGCAAAGCAACATTCCCCACTACATTGACTTCACGCTGAAGACGCCGCGGGACTGGGAGGAGCACTACAAGTGGCGGCTCCAGCCCGACCCCAAGCGCATACCGATACCGGCCGACCTCGACGCGCAAGTGGCGCGAGCCCTGGCCTCGGGGTTGCCGATCACCTTCTGGACCGGTTCGCTGATGGGCTGGCTCCGCGATTGGATGGGGGTCGAGAACCTGGCGTACTTCATGTATGACCATCGCGACACATTTGGCGAGATGGTCATGACGATCGCCGACCTGGTCTGCTGGGCGGCCGATCAAGTGCTGCCCAAGATCAAGGTCGACATGGGGTTCGGCTGGGAAGACATCTGCGGCCGCAGCGGGCCGTTTGTGAGCCCGGACATCTTCCGTGAGTGCGTGGCGCCGGGTTACCTGAAGATCCGCAACAAGCTGGAGCAGTACGGCTGCAAGTTGTACGGCATCGATTCGGATGGCGATGTGACGGCCCTGGTTGGGCCCTGGCTCGACGCAGGCGTCAACGTCCAGTTCCCCATCGAAGTGGGTGTCTGGAAGGCGGACGGAATGGCGTACCGCAAGAAGTACGGCAGGGATCTCCACATTATCGGCCAGTTCGACAAGATGACCCTGGAGAAGAGCCATGCGGCCGTCACCGCCGAACTCCAGCGCCTGATCCCGCTCATGAAGGATGGCGGCTTCATGATGATGCCGGACCACCTCATTACACCCGGGGTTTCGCTGGCCGACTACCGTTGGTACTTGGACCAGGTCCGGGCCTTGCGGTTCTGAGTTGTCCTTCCTTAGGCGGGAGCGATCGTTATGCGCCAGATGCTTTTCTATGGTTTGACCGAGGCTGAGGTCTTCGATCCGGCGATCAGCGCACGCAGCCTGGCTGACATCAAGTCCAAGGGCTTCGACTCCATCTACCTGGAGTTTCGCAACACCCGGGCGCCGTTCCGGTCGCCGCGCTTCCGGGCGGCGGCGGCGCGCGTTTGCGAGGAGGCGCGCCGGGTCGGGTTGGACGTCGCGCTCGATGCCAGTCTCAACCATTGTGCCGGCGACATGGTGGCCGATCATCCGGAACTCTTCACCGACTCCCTGGCGCATAACCGGGTTCCCGTGCGCGAGGGCCGGTTCACGCTGGAGGTCGGCTGGGGCGACCCCTCGACCCGGGTGCTCGAGAATGCCTGGTTGCTGCGGCCGCAGGGAGCCTCGTGGCAAGTCGAAGAGGTCGGGTCGCGTTGCCGCCTGCTCACGCAGACCAGCGAAGGCGGCGGGTGCGCCATGACCCGGCAGCGCGGCGGCGCCGTGACCCGGCAGGACTGGGCACTGGACGGCGTGGCCGCGGGCGAACTGCTCGTGGTCGTGCGCCAGCGTTTCGCCTACGCCAACCGCGACCTCGGGCATCCCGCACAGGGCGTGTATCTCGACCGGATGTGCGACTTTGCCGGCGAGCACCCCGTGGCCGGCGTGGTCTGGGACGAACCGCATTTCGGTTTCGATTTCCTGGATGACGCCTATCCGGTCAGCGAGCGCCTGTACGGCGTTTTTGCCGAGCGCTTCGGCTACGACCTGCGCACCCGGCTGGTTGATCTCTGGCTGGATGTGGCCGGGCGCGATTCCGGCAAGGTGCGGCTCGATTTCGCCGAGCTGCTGGAGTCGCAACTCGCCCTGCTCGAGGGCGACTTCAAGCGCCGGGCTCTGGCGCATCCGAAGCTCGGCGGCCGCAATCCGGGGCTGATGGTCGGCATTCACCGCACCATGCACGAGGAGTTATCCGACGACTTCCGCATCGGCAGCGTCGACTACTTCCGCCACAACCAGGGGCTGACCGCCGGTTGCACCGACTCGGTCTTTGAACGCGAGGACAGCATGGTGACGATGGGCCTGCTCGCCCGCGCCATGGCGGCGCTATCGCCGAGCGGGGAAGCCTGGAACAACTCCTGGGGTTTTCGTCCGACCGCGGAGCACCTGGCCTATTACCTGCGGCTGATGGGTTGCCTCGGCGTACGCTGGCTCGGCCACGTCTATCACGGCAGCGGGATGTTCGGCCCGGGCTATCCGCATCATCCGACCTGGGCGGGCATGGGCGGGTATCTCGCGGCGCATCGCGGCTTGTTGGATCAACTGGCCTGCGCCACGCCGGCGCCCGACACCGCCGTGCTATACCATTGGCGCGGCCTGGCCGACTTCCCCGGGAACTATCATCACCAGCACCGGCGCGATTTGCTCATGGCCTGCCTGGAACTGAGCGTGGCCCAGGCGGCGATTACGGTCGTGGATCCGCCGACGCTGGCGGCCGGACATGCCGAGGCCGGGCGCTGGGCGACCGGGCTGGGTAACTTCCGGCGCATCGTCGCGCTGTGGCCCAGTCGCCTCGAGGTTGCGGCCTGGGGCGCGTTGGAGCAGGCGGCGGCCGCCGGCGTCGAGGTCGTGCTGATCGGGCCGCCGGCTTGGAAGAACGATTCCGGCGCGGACATGCATGCGCGCTGGGCCGCGCTGGCCGGGTGTGCCCCGGTCGCGCGCGAGGCGGCGCTGGCGATGCCTTACGGCGCGACCGTTGACATCGCGGGGCGCGCCTGGGTTCTCGATCCCGGACTCCTGGTGCCCAACTGGCGATCCAATCCCGACAATACTTACGCCGACAACGCCAAGGTGTGGGAACTCGCAGGCGGCGAACCCATCGCGCGCTGGGGCGAACGGGTGATCGGCATCCGGCGCGGCACGGTGACGACGGTGACGACCGAACTGCCGCAGATCCCGGGGGCGCTAGCGGCTTTGCTGCCAGTCACTCCTGCGGCTCCCGCCGGTTTGTTCGCGTTCCCGTATGTGCGCGGCGATGAACGCCTGCTCGTCCTCTGTGCCCGACATGCGGCACCGGTAGACGGCGCCTTTGTCTGGGAGGGTCGACGCATTGTCTGCCGCGGGTGCCGGCACGGCGTCCTGCGCCGCCGGAGTGATGGCGAGGTTGGCGTCTGGGGCGAGGGGCTTGAGTGACATCGGATTGACTGCGGAGGAGGATTAATACCATGAGCGGCTATCGGACTCTGAAACTTGCCGGCAAACGCTGGGCCATCGGCATCAATCCGTACACCGGCGCCGTGGCCCGGGTGAGCCATCCGGCCGACCCGCACGCCATGAACTGGGTCTGCGACAGCGCCGAGAATTCGGCCCTGCTCGACTCGCACGGCTGGGGCCTGGGATTTCTCGCCATGCCCGGAGGCAACGGTCCGCAGCGCTGGCAGCGGCCCGCAGCGGTCAGCGTCACGCGCAACGCGGCCCGCAGCCGGTACCAGGTGGGCCCCGTGGAGGTGACCGTCACCCGGCGCCTCCGGGGCGAGCGCTTTGATGAGACCTTCGAGTTCCGGAATCGCTCGAAGGACGAGCAGCCGATCTGGGGAATTGGCCTGTATGTTCCTTTCAACGACAACTATCCGAATGCCGCCACGTGCGTCACCAAGCGCTGCAACGCGCATCTGTGGTGCGGCGGGAATGTGGCGTATGCGTGCTGCCTGCGCATGGGCGGGACCGCGCCGCACCTCGGCCTGGTGCTGACCGAAGGGTTTGTCGGCGGGTACAGCATCGACGGCCGCGGGCTCATGAACGGCGGCTCGAACATGCGCGGTAGCATGGTGTTCAACTCGAACGGCCTGACCCTGAAAGCCGGCCAGGTGTACCGTATTGCCTGGACATGCTTCTGGCACCAGGGTTGGGATGACTTCTTCGCCAAGGCACGGGCGGTCCCGGGTTTCGTCGAGGTGCGCGCGTCGACCTATACCGTGACCGGGTCGGCCAGGCCGCGCATCACGGTGAGCGATCCAGCGGCGACCGTCGACAAGGCGGAAGGCGACACCATCAAGGTTCACCTGCCGGGCAACCGCGAGACATGGCTGCGTATCCAGCATATCGCGAGCGTGAGCGAGCTTGTGCGGCAGCGTGTGGCGTTCATCCGCGACCGGCAGCAAGTGCGCGACCGGCGCCACCAGAATTATGGCGCGCTGCTCTCGTACGATAACAACCTGCAGGCCCAACTCTGCAACCCGGCGTGGGCCGATCAGGATGAGGGACGCGAGCGAATCGGCATGGGCGTGCTGCTGGCGCAATCCCTGCAACGCTGGCCCAATGCCAAGACCGAGGCGTCCGTGCGGCTCCATCAGCGTTTTGTTCGGACAAAGCTGCAGGAGACCGATGGAACGGTCTATGGCGCGGTGGGTGACAAAGGGCAGCGTCTTTACAACTACCCCTGGGTGGCCCAGCTTCACTTGGAAATGAACCGGGCCTTGGGCGAGCCGCGTTTCCTGACCGATTGTTTCCGGACGTTGCGCAGCTACTACCAGCGCGGCGGCGATGCGTTTTATGCCATCGGCATTCCGATGGTCGACACGGTCGACACCTTCAAGGCGGCCGGGCGTGAGCGCGAGGCGGCGCTCCTGACGGCGGATTTTTTGCGTCATGGTGACCGGGTGGTTCAGGCCGGGCTCAAGCTGCCGCCGCACGAGGTCAACTACGAGCAGACCATCGTGGGCCCGGCCGTTCTCATCGCGCTCGAGTGCTATCTGCTCACGCGCGAGGCCCGTTACCTCGACGGCGCGCGCCAATTGCTGCCGGCGCTGGACGCATTCAACGGGCGTCAGCCGGACCATCACCTGCACGACATCGCCATCCGCCACTGGGATGGGTTCTGGTTCGGTGGCCGGCGGACATGGGGCGACACGTTCCCGCACTACTGGAGCGCGGCGTCCGGGTGGGCGTTTTACAGGTACTGGCAGGCGACGGGGGACGAGACCTACCGGCGGCGCGGCCGCGAGATCCTGCTGAACAACCTCAGTGCCTTTCGCGCGGACGGCAGCGCCTGCTGCGTCTACATTTATCCCGACGCCGTGAACGGGAACCCCGGCCGCTTCTGGGACCCCCTGGCCAACGACCAGGATTGGGCGATGGTCTTCCTGATGCAGGCGGCCCGGCTCGACCCGAAATTCGTGAGCGAGCGCTGGAAGTAGGTCGGCGGCACGGCGTGCGAGGAAAGAGGCGACGGGCGTGGCACGGGCTTCCAGCCCGTAGCCGGCGAATGGTTGGGCGAGGAGAAGCGGCTACGGGCGAGACGCCCGTGCCACGCAGGATGGTCGTCGCCCGCGCCGGGAAGGGCGGGATTGACATTACACATAATACGTGCAAACGTATTACGTGTGAATGCGAGGTGGCCAAGATGAAGAACCTGACATTGTCGGTTTCAGAGGAGTTGGTCGAACAGGGGCGACGCTATGCGCAGGAGCACCATACGACCCTCAATGCGCTCGTCCGCGATCTTCTAACGCAGGTAGTCAGGGAGGAGCGTACGGACTGGGTCGTGGAATGCCTGGCCAAGATGGATGAGGCTAAAGGGCACTCCGGCGGGAAGAAATGGAAACGGGAGGACCTCTACGATGTCTAACCGATTTCTGGATACCAACATCCTGGTCTATGCCTGTGACCTGGACCAACCCGCCAAGCGGAAAGCGGCCAGGGAGATCATGAGGCGGGAATCGGGCGCTCTCCCGCCGTGCATATCCACCCAGGTTGTCCAGGAGTTCTACGTCACAGCCACCCGCAAGCTGAACATAGCTCCGCTGAAGGTGAAGGACATCATCCATTCGTTCAGGAACTTGAGAACGGTGACGATCGAATTGGATGACATCGGCAGGGCAATAGAAGGCAATATTCTGTGGCGGGTCTCGTTCTGGGACGCTCTCGTCATCGTTGCCGCCCAGAAAGCCCGGTGTGACATCCTTTATACAGAGGACCTCAATGACGGCCAGAAGTTCGATGGTCTCACCGTATGCAACCCTTTCAAGAGTGTGAAGGAGTGACCATGAATGAAGCAGTGCCCCGAGCCGAGCATCCCCGCCCGCAGTTCGTCCGAGATTCCTGGCTCAATCTGAACGGGCGCTGGACGTTTGCCTTCGATTTCGGCCGTTCCGGTTGGCACCAGGGGCATGGATGGCAGAAGTCGGCCGGGTTCGACCGGGAGATTACCGTGCCGTTCTGCCCGGAGAGCAAACTGAGCGGCGTGGGCTATACCGATTTCATCGATTCGCTCTGGTATCACCGCAAGATCGTCATCCCGCCCGACTGGCAAGGCCGCCGCATCCTGATCCATTGCGGAGGCATTGACTTCGAAAGCGGCGTCTTCATTGATGGGCAGGAGGTCGGCCGGCACTACGGCGGGACGGCCGGTTTCTCCCACGACCTCACACGTTATGTCAAAGCCGGCGGCACGCATAACCTGATCATCCATGCGCTGGACGATGTGCGTGGCGGCCGACAACCCGTGGGGAAGCAGTGCGGCCAGTTCAAGTCGGCCGGCTGTCACTACACGCGCACGACCGGCATCTGGCAAACGGTCTGGCTTGAGGCCGTGCATCCGTGCGGGCTGCAAAATGTTCAGATCCTGCCCGATCTTGACGGGGGTCGCTTTGTGGTCGTGCCCCGGTTCTATGCCCTGGAGCACGGCCTGAGTTGGCGCGCCTCGCTGCACTCCGGCGGGTCGAGCATCGCGCAGGCCGAAGGCACGGCGATGCAGGGCGCGCCCCTGGTACTGCCGGTGCCGTCAGCCCGGCCGTGGTCTCCCGAGGACCCCTTTCTCTATGACCTCACGTTCGAGGTGCTCCAGGACGGCGAGACCGTGGATACGGTCCAAAGCTATGCTGGCCTGCGCAAGGTGCACGTCGCGGGCAACCGCGTGTATCTGAACAACGCGCCGTTGTACCAGCGGCTGGTGCTGGACCAGGGGTTCTATCCCGATGGCATCTGGACGGCGCCGACCGATGCGGCCCTGAAGCACGACATCGAGCTGTCCATGCAGGCCGGCTTCAATGGCGCCCGGTTGCATCAGAAGGTGTTTGAGGAACGCTTCCATTACTGGGCCGATAGACTTGGGTATTTGACGTGGGGCGAGTCATCCAGTTGGGGCATGGGCATTTTCGACACCAAGGGCCAGGCCGTTGCCGGCGACGTGGCCTGGGCCTGGCTGGCTGAGTGGCGCGAGATCCTGGAACGCGATCGCAATCATCCGTCGATCATTGCCTGGACGCCGTTCAACGAGACGAACGGCGCGTGCGACTGGAATCTGCACAAGCGCCTGCATGCCGACGCCTATGCGCTTTGCCGCGCACTCGATCCCACGCGCCCGGTCAATGACGCCAGCGGTTACGTACACGTCCGCACCGACCTGTGGACCGTCCACACCTACGAGCAGGATCCGCAGAAGCTGGCCGGGCAGCTTGCGCCGTCTGCTGCCGGCGCCGTGTTTCGGAACGTCCCGGACCGCGAGGCGCCCTATGAGGGGCAGCCGTACCTGGTGGACGAGTTCGGTGGTATCAAATGGATTCCCGAGGAACGCCGGGCCTGGGCGGACAACTCATGGGGCTACGGCGAAGGGCCGAACTCGCTGGAGGAGTTTTACAGCCGCCTGGCCGGACAGGTGGAGGCGATCCTGCGGCAGAAGCACATCAGCGGCTATTGCTACACCCAACTCACCGACGTGGAGCAGGAGCAAAACGGCATTTACAGTTACGACCGCACCCTTAAGTTTGAGATGTCGCGTATCGCGCGTGTGTTCCGCCAGGTGCCGGAAGGGTTTGGCTGAATTGGGCGCGCCGACGTCGCTGGCAAGGGCCTTTCTGGCGGCGTGCAGTCTGACGAGAGGATCGGGGGTTGCATTTGATGCGCCCCGCGGATAAACGTTTGGACCGACAGAAGGATCAAAGGGAGAGAAACCATGGATGCGAAACGCCGGCCTCAGTTCAACAATCTGCTCCGCGTACTCAACCGTCAGGCGCCGGAGCGTCCCACGTTGTTCGAATTCTTCCTCAACGGCCCGTTGTACAAGAAGCTATCCGGTCCGGCGTTTACCGTGGACCCGGCGCCCATCGCGCAGATGCGCTTGCTGGTGGCCGCCTTCCAGGCTGCAGGCTACGACTATGCCACCGTCAGCGGCAGCAGGCTTGGGTTTCCCGCCGGCGCACGGGGCCACGGCGGGAGCACCGTATCCATGAATGAAGGCGCGGTTATCAACGATCGCGCCTCATTCGAGGCCTACGCCTGGCCGGATCCCGATGCGATGGACTATTCAGCGCTGGAGGCTATCCGGCCCGACCTGCCCGAGGGCATGAAACTGATCGTTTGCGGTCCCGGCGGCGTGCTCGAAAACGTCATGAACCTGGTGGGCTACGAAGCCACCTGTTACCTGACGTTGGACGACCCCCGTCTGGCCGCCGATATCTTTGCCGCCGTCGGGACACGGCTCGTCCGCCATTACCAGATCGTCGGCCGCTACGACACCGTCGGGGCCATGATTTCCAATGACGACTGGGGATTCAAGAGTCAACCCATGCTGTCGCCGGACGCCATGCGCGAATTTGTCTTCCCCTGGCACCGCAAGATCGTCGAGACCATCCACGCCGCCGGCCGGCCCGCCATTCTGCATTCCTGCGGCAATCTGGAAACCATCATGGACGACATCATCGATGACCTGAAGTACGACGGCAAACACTCGTATGAGGACACGATCATGCCTGTCGAACAGACCTATGACAAATACCATAAGCGGATCGCGATTATGGGCGGGATCGATCTTGATTTCGTGGTCCGTTCCGCCCCGGAACAGGTCCGGCAACGCTCGCTGGCGATGCTCGAGCGCTGCAAGCGTGATGGCGGGTTTGCGCTCGGTACCGGCAACAGCGTGCCCGAATACGTGCCCCAAGCGAACTACTTCGCCATGGTCGGCGCCGCCACCGACCTGGATTACTCGGCGTTGAAGTAGCCCGAAGCCGGGATCCGAGAACGCTCTTCATGGGAGAGATGCTCAACGCTGAAGACGGCATCGCCCGCCGCACGGTATCGCCCGATTTCGCGGCAGCACAACGCCGGGGGTTGCCGTGGTGCCTGGCCCAAGGCGTGTTGAACAGCGTGTTCTATTTCTGGACCTTTGGCGGTTCGGTCTTCCTCTTGTTTTTGGATGAACTGGGATTGCCTAAGGGGCAGATTGGGTTTCTGCTTTCCCTCTTTCCCTTTTGCGGCCTGCTGGCGCTGGGTTTTGCCCCGGTGGCCACCCGGTTGGGACGAAAACGGGTTTTCCTGGCGGGTTATGGTCTGCGCAAGGTGGCCATGGCCGGGCTGGTCCTGCTGCCCTGGATCCTGGTCCAGGCCGGCCGCACGCCGGCGATAGTTTACTTGTACGGCATCGTCATCACGTTCGCCGTGCTTCGCGCCCTGGCCGAAACCGCCTACTATCCTTGGAGCCAGGAATTCGTGCCGAACGAAGTGCGCGGAACATTCTCGGCCTGGAGCACGGTGCTGGGACTGCTGGCATCGAGTCTGGCTCTGTTGTTGGCCGGGCACGTGCTCGCCTCCGGGGTGGGCCTGAACCGCTTCCTTTGGCTCATCGGACTGGGTAGCCTGCTCGGCCTGGCGGGCGTTGCCGTGATGGTGAAGGTGCCGGGCGGCGCGCCCGTGCCGGTGGCCGCGGCTTCGGGCGCCCATCGGGCGAACCTGCGGGCTTCGCTGCGCGACCGTAATTTCGTCGCCTTTCTAGGGGGCGTGGGGGCGGTTGCGGTCGGCATGGCCTTATTGGTCGCCTTTCTGCCGCTCTATCTCAAAGACCGGCTGGGACTGAGCGCCGGGACCGTCGTGCGGCTGGATGCCCTGGTGATGCTCGGAGGCGCGTTGTCGAGTCTCGCCGCGGGGTACCTGGCGGACCGGGTTGGCAGCCGGCCGGTGCTGATGCCGGCCGCGGCGCTAAGCGTGCTGTTGCCGCTGGGTTGGTTGCTACTGCCGCGGCAGGTGCCGCATCTCGTGGTCTGGTGTGCGGCGCTCTACTTCTTCTATGGTGTCGTGAGTACGTGCTTGGTGATTGGATCCGGACGCCTGCTTTTCAATGCAGTGGTGCCGCCGGAAAAGAGCACCGCCTACACGGCCATCTACTACGCCTGGATCGGAATCACCGGCGGCATCGGCCCGCTTCTGGCAGGCGGCCTGCTGTCACTTTGTCACGGCTGGCAGACGCGCCTGGGGCCGGTTGTTGTTGATGGGCATACCATCCTTTTCATGCTGGCCTTGGGACCGCTGGCGTTTGGTTGGTTTCTTTTCGGCCGGGTGAAGCCCGACGACATCCATACCACGCGCAGCGTACTGCGCCGGCTTATCGTCCATGGGTTCCGGCAAGAGCGCGTAAAGGGGAATGCAGGATGGCTATAACAGGTTGCGAATCGCACGGGGGTTTGGGTATTGCCGACCGGAAGCGGCGCTGGGAGGAGTTCCTGCGGCCCGGTTCGGCGCCGGGGTTCATGTTCCTGATCCGGCTGGGCATGCCCGAGGCGCCGCCGTGCCCCGCACTCTGGCCGGAGTTCCGCCGCGAGCGGCTGGAGTGGATCTGGCAGGACTACGAGGCGCACCGCGTGCGTGCCGAATGGCTTCACGACGACCTCGTTCCGGCCTTGAAGATGCTGACCGGCACCGAAATTTTCGCCGAGGCATTCGGGTGCGCCGTTCACCGGCCCACCGACAACATGCCGTTCGCGCTGCCGCTGATCCACTCGCCGGCGGACGTATCGCGTGTGCGCGTGCCGGAGTTGAGCCAGTCTTCGCTCGCCTATCTTTTCGAGATGGCGGACGAGTTGTCCCGGCGCGCCGGTCCGGAGGCTGCGTTTCGCATGGTCGATGTCCAGAGTCCAATGGACATCGCGGCCCTGGTTATGGAGAAGTCGGCGTTCCTGACGGCTTTGCTGGATGCCCCGGAAGCGGTGCGCGAACTGGCCGACAAGACGCGGCAGTTGCTGGCCGCGTTTCTTGACGAGTGGTTCCGGCGCTATGGCTCAGGGTTCGTGGCGCACTTTCCCGATTACTACATGCCGCGGGGAATCACCCTTTCCGAAGACGAGGTGGGTGTCGTCAATGGCGATATGTTCGTCGAGTTCTTCCTGCCGCACCTGAACGCCTTGTCGGACCGCTACGGCGGTATCGGGATGCACTGCTGCGCGACCGCCCGGCATCAGTGGGAGCACTTCAAGCGGATTCGCGGGCTACGCATTCTGAATCTCTGCCAGCCGCGGGAAACGACCGTCGAGGCTTACCGCGAGTTCGCCCCGCACTGCGCCCAGATGCACGCGAACATCGCCACCGGTCCTGTCGCCACCTGGCCGGCCCAGTACCCGCCCGGGGCGCGGGTCGTGCTGGAGTTCGGCGCCCAGACGCGCGAGGAGGCCGTGGCAACCGCCGCGAGCCTGAACGATTATCGCCGAAACAACGAGTCCTCGGCCGACAACAGGCGGGCGAGGGGCGTTATCAGGAGTTCCAGAAATGGAACTTGGCAGAGGGTTGATTGATATCCTTTGTTCATAACGACGACGCCACCGCGCCGCTCGCCTTTGTGCGTCCCGGCCACGCGCAAGCGGACTATCTCCAATGGGTCGACTGGATCATGGAGACGCCGGTCGACACCTACGCGGCGCATGCCGCCAGCCCCTTCGAGTGCTACTATCCGACGGCGATCGGCCAGACCTACGGACGCAAGGCCTCTGCGCGAACGGACCTCGAAGAACGAGCGACGCTGATACTGGACGAACTCCAGCGCGCCGGTACGGATCCGTTACGCATACAGGCCGACCGGGTGCACGAGCGCGGCAAACGCTTCCTCGCTGCCATCCGCATGAGCGACGCCCATTATCAATGGTCGTGGTGCGGCGGGCCGCCCGATTTTTTTGTGGAGCATCCGGAATGGCGCATCCGCAAGACCGACGGCACGACGGATTGGTACATGGATTACGCCATCCCCGAGGTGCGGGCGCATATCTTCGCGATCATCACTGAAATCGCCGAGAACTACCCGATCGACGGGCTGGAACTGGACTTCATGCGCTTCTGCGTCCATTTTCAACGGCCCGCGACGGCTGAGCAGATTGAGACCATGACCGGGTTTGTCCGCCAGATTCGCAGCCTGCTCGACCGCGTGGCTGCGGGCCGGGGACGGACTGACCGGCTGGCGCTCGGGACCCGGGTGCCGGCCATGCTGGCCGATTGCGCGCCCAACGGCCTGGACCCGGCAGCCTGGGCGCGGGAGGGGCTGGTCGATTACCTGAATCCCTGCCAATGGCTCTTCGCGGACTATACCATTCCGATGGACGACTATGCCGCGGCGATCAAGGGGTCGGACTGCCGCATCCTGTATTCCATTCAGCCCCGTGCGATGGCGGACTGGGGTGAACCGCAGACACAACTTGCACGTGCGTTTTCCATCGGCCTGGCGGAGTTCCGCGCGCTGGCGGCCGTCGCCCATGCGGCCGGCGCCGACGGACTGCACACCTTCAACGTCTGTTGCGAATTTCCAGAGCGACGCGAGGAAATGCAGGCCGCCTTGCACGCCATGGGATCGGTATCCGACATCTATGCCGGCCCCCGGCATTATCAGAACCTGCCGGCAGATGCGGATGGCAGCGACGGCCTGAGCGGCACGGTGCGCTGGCAGATTTTGCGTTTCACCCCGGCCGATGTGAACGCACCGCAACGTTTTGTCTTCCAGACCGGAGAGCAGGGCCGGAACGCCAGGGGCAGCCTTTCCTGGCGCATCTTCGGCAGTGTACCTGCTGACCAGTGGCGCTTTCGCCTCAATGGTGTGTTGCTGCCTGATCACGCGGTGGCGGCGTCCCATCGGCTGCAGGAAGGCAAGGATCCCGGCGCCGGCAAAGGCCTGCCCGAGCACATGCACTTCGAAGTGGACTTGGTAACCGCGCCGGCCCTGGGCTTTCGCAACGAACTTGAAATCACGGCGCTGGCGTTGGGAGAAGAGCCACAGACGCACGTGATGAGTGTGTTGGAAGTCTGGGCCGAGTAACCCGCAGATATCAACGAATTGGATTCAATGACGGTGACGCGGTGACGCGGTCAGGTTGCACATTCGCCGGTTCAAGGCTAATCTATAGGCCCTCAATTTCTCAGCAACGGAGAGTGCCATGAGCATCAGGCAGGAACAGCAGCTTCTGGACAAGGCCGAACAAGCGTGGACCATTTCCTGGGCCCGTTACTTCCGTTCGGAGACCGGCCTGTTCTACGACTACGTGTCCGGCAAGGACCCGGCCAAGAGCCAAGCGCACCTGCCCACGGCCGACGAGGTGAAACGGCAGTTTCCCAACACCTGCGGCTGGGGAACCGGGATGGAGGATAGCGCCATCAGCGCCGGGGTCTGGATGGCGACGATCTGTGATCGCTTCGACGCCACCGGCGACGCGGCGATGAAGCGCTGCGCCGACCAGGTGTGGGCGGGCATGGAATTGCTGATGGCCGTCTCCAAGGCGCCGGGTTTCCTGCCGCGCAGCGTCTGCCCGGAGGACAGACAGAGCCACTACAGCGAGAGTTCGCGCGACCAATACACGCACTACTGCCACGGTCTCTGGCGCTTCTATCACTCGCCGCTGGCCGACGAGAAGCAGCGCGCCGCCATGCGCCGGATCATCGCCGACATTTGCACCCGGGCCGAGGCGTTCGTGGTGCCGGGCGAGCGCAATTTTTCGCTTTGTCGCGAGGACGGCGCCTTCAGCGGCGTGACCAAGATGTGGGAGGTCTGGTGCCACGAATGGGCGCGCCTGCCGATGATCTACTTGATCGGCTGGGACCTGACCGGCGACGAGCACTGGCGCGATCAGTACCGCCGCTATGCCTGGAAGGCGGCGCGCGAGTCCGTCACGTCGCCGATCTGGTTCCGGGTCGCCTACGCCTATCAGCAGGCCGTGTTCTCGCTTGAACCGCTGGTGGCGCTGGAACGCGACGACCTGAACCTGCGCGCCGCCTGGATGCGGGCCATGGATTTTTACGCCGGGCGCATGGAAGGCTTTTCCTGGCAATGCCTGAACGGCTACAAGCCGCTCCACGTGGAGGCCTATGACTTGGACTGGCGGCACTGGGAGCTGAGCAAGATGGACGCCGAGGGACACCGAGCGCCGATCTACCCCAATCGGCTGGCCTGGAACTACGAGACCGACCGGTCGTCCGGCGAAGGCGAGACGATCCGCGAACCCGCCGAGGCGCTGCTGGCGCAACTCATGGTGCCGGATCGGCCGTTCCCGGCGGACCAACTCGATCTGTTGAGACAGATGCTGCTTCAGACCGACTTTGATGCCAGCATCACGTATGCCTTGTTCTACCCCATTGCCGCGTATTGGCGGGCTGTCAAACGCAACGTTATCCGGTTGCCGTAACAAAGGTCATCGATATCATGATTAAGATCATCACGACAGGGGCTGTCTTGGCGGCGACATTCGCGATGGGCGTTGCCTGCGCGCAGGACGCGGTGCCGCGTGGAGAAAAGCTCGAGGTGCCGGCAACGGCAGAGTCGGACGGCAGCGGGGCCGGGGCGCATTATGTTGTGCCTGCCGCCGCCAAGGACGGGCAGGCGGCCAAGGCCCAGACCGCCAGCCTGGCCCCGGGCCGGTACGCGGTTGATTTCCGTCTTGCTGCTCCGGCGTTCGGCCTCAAAGCCGACCCGGTCATAACCTGCCAGGTGCAGGCGCCGGGGCAGCCGGGCCAGTCAAGGTCGCTGCACTGCCCGGACCTTCCGCAGGATGCTTCGCCGCGCCAGGTCCGATTCGTCGTCGTGCTGCCCAAACCGGCCGCGTTGGTCTGCACCGTCAACTGGGCGGGCAACCCGGACATCATTGCCAAGCTGCCGGACATCAACGAGCTGGCAGGCGATGCGGCGGCCAAGGCCCCGGTGAACAAGGACCTGACCGCCGTTCACATCTACGACATTACCGTCCACCGTTTGGATGGCGGCCTGGGTGTCGTGAAGGTCTTCCCGAACAAGCTGCTCTATCGGCGTGGTGAAACGGGCACGGTGGCGGTAACGGTGCGCAATTTCACGGCACAGCCGATGTCCGGAAAACTGGCTCTGACGCTGGTCCGTGACTTGAACACCACCCGGCCGGCCGGCGAGTCGGACGTGACCGTGCCGGCTGGTGAAGAACTGGCCATGGACATGCCGTTTGCCTGCGGCCAGGCCGAGTACGGACACGAGGCGCGGGTGGAACTGCGGCAGGGCGAGAAGGTCCTGGACGTCAACAGCGACGTGTTCAACGTCAGCGACAGCCTGTGGTCCGTGGCCATGGGCGGGCCCACGGTCATGACCGGGCATTCGGCGATGTGCGATCCCAAGGCGATTCCCGCCGGCGTGCTGCAACTGCGGGCGGACTACGTGAACTGGTGGGAGAAGACCTTCTGGCCGCCGGATGACTGGGGCTGCATGACGCCGGAGACCGCGGAGTGGATCAGCGGCCAGAGCGCCCGCTGGGAAAACGCCGCCAATATCAAGGCCATGGTGGCGGCCTGCAAACCCCACGGCATCAAGTCGATCACCTATGGCAAGCATGTGGCGATGAACAACGAGGGCTGGGAACTGGTCCGCCGCCACCCCGAATGGTTCTATATGGATGACCGGGGGCATCCCTACGGATCGTTCCACACCTTCGATCTGTTTCACTGGAACGATTTTGCGTTTCACATGGTGAATGGAAAGTTCAGCCATTCGACGTTCATGAATACCGGCGGCTGGGATGTCAGCCCCGACTTCCGCAAGACTGAGCCCCTGGAGCACGGCATCCGCGAGTTGATCGAGTCCTCCCGGCGGTTTGGCTGGGACGGCGTGCGGTTCGACGGACACTGGACGGCCGGCAACGACGAACTATCGACGTCCAACATGCGCCGCCTCAAGGAGGCGCTCTGGAGCTATGACCCGAACTTCTTGTTCGGCTTCAACTACAGTTGGAGCTACGGCCACCAGACCAGTCACCTCAACAAACTCGGCATGGTCTCGTTCAAGCATGAGTTCCGGGAGTCCATGGCCGGCGGCGGGATGTTCATGCAGGAGGCCATCGGCCAGCGCTACGGCTTCAGCGAGAGCGGCAGTTACACGTCGTGGCGCGACTATGCGGTGAAGGAAGCGGCCGCCGCCAACGGCCTGCGTGAGACGGGCGGCAGTTACCACTTCATCTACGGTAACAGTCCTTACTATAAATTCATCCTCGGTTCGGCGGCCGGCGTGCATCCCGCCTACGGTCTCCTGGGAAACATCGCGGGATGTGAGAACTGGGGGCGTTTCCTGACGCGCTGGTCAGGCCTGGTGTGGGATCTCAACCTCAAGCCGCTGGCGGCGGAAGGCAATGTGGAGGTGAAAGCCGCCGGTCCGATTTGGTGGCCGGAATGGGTCAAGGAACGAATTGCGGACGAGAAAACGCGGCAGGTGATTGTCCATCTGATCAACCCGCCCGTGGATGACCGGATCGAGGCACTGGGGCGACCCATGCCCGCGCCGCTGGCCAATGTCGGTGTCCGCGTGAAGGTGCCGGCCGGGCAGACCCTCACGCAAGCCCTGTTGCTGGAGCCGATGGGTGAGACGCGCACGCCGCTGGCTGTCAAGCGGGAGGGCGATTGGGCGGTGATGACCGTGCCGGCCGTGCAGGGCTGGAGTTTGGTTGTGACGGAATTCAGCGGCCGGTTCAAACTGCCCGAGCCCCGCCCGAAGTTCACGGAGCCGCCTGACCCGGTGAAAGTGGCCGAAGGCCGGGGGGGCAACAGCGGCCCGGTCGCCGTGGATCCACTGCGCCCGGGCATCTCCAACCTGAAACCCAACCAACTGCTTTTCGAGACCGATGGGGGGTACAACAGCGTCGGTGCCAAGGGGATTGCCGATGCGGGCGCCATGAACGGAATGGCGCAGGTACGCGACGCCGGCGTCAAGAATGCCGACGTCGGCAGGACGTGGATCGGGCCGATATCGCCCGGAAAATGGCGTGCCCGGCTGCGCATCAAACTGGAAGATACGGCCGCCACCCCGCGTCGCCAGAGCGTGACGGTCCGCGTGCTCTGCAACAATAAGACGTTCGACTATAACGTGCGCTTTGCCACCGCCGATGCGGGTCTGCCGAAAGAGCAGACGCTCATTGCCGACAATGCGTACCACTACTATGACATCCCTGTTGAAATGAAGTCGATGACAGGGTGGCCCTCTTTTATCGGGAATGCCTCGACGCCGGACGAAGGCGACCATCGCTTGATGATGGATCACATCCTAATGGAACAGGACGAGGTCTATACGGACGACCGGATGCTCGTGGCGAATCCGAAACCGGTGCCGGCGGGGCTGAAGGTGGGCGGCGACAACGGGCCCAGCGCGCTCGTGGTCAAGGGGTGGACCTGGCAAACTTACGGCATCGACAAGGTGCTGCCGCCCACGGGTGGAACGTTTCGCGTGACCGAGCTGTGGTCGAACACGGGCGACGCGGATAAATTCCCGCAGAAACATGAGGACGTGTTCAAGCAGGACGTGGTGGTTTTCGTGAACATAGGGGCCATGGGCTTGAACTACGAGGGGCGGAAGATTCTGAAGGATTATGTTGAAGCCGGCGGCGGGTTGGTGCTGCTGGGCGGGCTGTATACGCTGGGCCAGGGGGATATGAAGAATACATTCATGGAGGCCCTGCTGCCCGTTGAGCTGAGTCCCCGTGACGTTGTGACGGCGGCGGCGCCGTGGATCCTCACCCCCGCCGGCGGCGCTCCCCGTGACGGGATCGCCAGCGCCGTTTCACCGGCTCAATGGAAACGCGCCCCCACGGTCTATTGGCGGCATGCGGTAAAGGTGAAAGCCGGGGCGGATGTGCACGTGCTGGCGGGCGGGGAGCCAGCCGTGATTTCATGGAAGGTCGGTAAGGGCACGGTGGTCGTGTTTGCCGGCACGGCGTTGGGCACAGGCGAGGAAGGCGAATTGCCCTTCTGGAACTGGGATGGCTGGCCGGTCCTGCTCAAGCGCATGGTCGGTTACGCGGCAGGGCAGCGGGATTGAACCTGGCCCGGCATAGTCGGAACCAAAATCGAGAGTTTAACTATAACTAATACCCCATCGAGGCACAGACACCCATGTATCTTGAGACCATCCTGAATTCCTTGCGCCGGGCCGCACCGCGGCCGTACACCCCCGCCTTCCACGTGGAGGCCGAAGGTGAGGACTGGCGCATATTCGACGGCAAGCGGGCGTTGGCGCTGTTCCGGCAAACGAACCTGGATATCTGGGCCTACTCGCCGTTCGAGCCTGACGAAATGGCCAACGTCGAACCGCCGGGGAAGGTGGTGGACCTGCACACCGTGCACAACACCTATATCAATTTCGGTTTCCCGCCCCGGCATTGGGGCGGGAAGCCTCTCGACTGGACTTGGCTGCGAACCACCGGGCCGGAACTCGAAGCCCGTATCGCGACGAACGGGCCGGATGGCGAGAATTGCGTCTGGCGCTTGACCGTTGCCTACGATCCGGCCCGGGCTCGCTACTGCTATCGCTTCTCCATTGCCGCCCGCAAGCTGGATCCGCAGGGCTTCGAGCCGTTCAACATGATGCTGGCCGGCGCGCTGGCGGAACGTCCTGAGAAACGGCGCTGGACCCACAGCGTCTGGGAGAACCAGGATGGTGCGCTGCGGCGGCTCGTCCATTCCAACGCCCTTTTGTTCTGCACCGACTACGGCAATGCCCGCGAAGGCCACGGGCCGTGGCGGCACCGCAATCTGCCTTACCCAAGCGCGTGGGTGGCGTACGCGGCGCATGCCTCCTTCAACCCGGCGGTGCTGATCCATAGGACCAGCGTGCCGCTCCTTGGGGCGACCTGCGACCAGCTCTTTGACGAACACATAATCTGGAACACCGCCGGCCAGGACAATGTGGGCGACGACGGATTTTTCCACTACGAGATGGAACTTGAGCTCGTCAATCTGCCGGCCCCGCTTGCGCGGGATCTGCTTGCCAAGGCGGCTGATCCGGTGCGGCCGAAGCAGTGGCGCCATGAGATGCTGGCGTTGCCGTTCCACCTCGATCGGCCGAACCGCTTCGACGCGGCGCTGGATCCCTGGGCGCCTGAAGAGTGCCCCCTGTTCAGGATCCCGACCGCCCCGGATGGCGTCATCGCGTGGGATCGGATCGGACGGGGCGGCTCGCGCTCCATCCGCCTGCAGTCGGCGGCGGCC
This sequence comes from uncultured bacterium, assembly GCA_903895695.1. Taxonomy (GTDB): domain Bacteria; phylum Verrucomicrobiota; class Kiritimatiellia; order CAIKKV01; family CAITUY01; genus CAITUY01. The sequence continues at coordinate 42,359 of CAITUY010000122.1, read as the reverse complement.
GGTGAACCGCTCCAACTCTATCCGGGCGGCGCCGTCTGCCGCGTGCGGCCCCATTCCCGGTGCCGGTTCAGCGGGTGGATTCGCACCGCGGATGCGAAGGGGCAGGCCCGTCTGCTCCTCCAGGCCTACGCCTACCGATATGGCAACATCATGAATTCGGCCGTGTCGGTTCCGGTCGCCGGGACTTCGGATTGGACCCGGGTGGAGATCGAGTTGGACAGCGGCGACGCCGCCTATGTGATGCCACAGATGGAACTGGCCGGGCCGGGTACGGCCTGGTTCACGGATCTGCTGCTGGAAACGGCCATATAGGGAACGCCCGTCCGTGTCACCGAGCCGCGAGTTGAACGATAGGTCGTGGTGACCGCGACCGGAGATCGAACCGCCATGCCCACGCACTATCCTTTCCATCTGGATGCCGCGGCCCATCCCGACTTTGCGCGCCGGCCGATCAAGGTCCCGACGTGGACCACGTTCGGCGACCGGCCCCAGCTCATGACCCTTCGCGACCTGGCCCAGCCGACGTGGAAGGAGGACCTGGAGCGCTATACCGTGACGTTCGAATTGGGCCGGATCGTCTGGCCGAACAGTTACCTGCTCTACACGTCCCACGTCGATCAGGTTATCGAGGAGATTCTCAAGCGCGACCTGTTTCTTTTCGACCTTTGGGGGTATGTCCCCGGCTCCGCCACGGTCGGCCCCTGGGCCAACCTGACGCCGCCTCCGGGCATGGTGAATCAGCTCCGGCGCGTCCTGGGCGATCGTTTCCTGGGCATGGACAACGGCGAGCAGGATGGCCGCTACGTAGGCGGCTACGCGCCGCAGCAGTGTCCCTCGCCGGCCGGTCGCTTCGGGCAGTACCTGAACTTCAAGCGCCACTTCGAGCGGCTGGGCAATGACCTGGGCAACCACCTCAGCGCCCTCGTGTCGCTCTGCTTCGGTCACTATTTCTTGAAAGAGGGCAACCACTCACTGCTGGGCGCCGAGGCCGCCCAGGCCCTGCCGAACAGCCAAGTCTACTACGCCTTCATTCGCGGCGCCGGGAAGCAGTATGGCATTCACTGGTTCGGCAACGCCTCCTGCTTCAATCGCTGGGGCTACAAGCTCTACAAGGCGCCCGGCGCCATGAAGGACGGCGAAGGCATGTCCGAGTTCGGGCCGGAGCGGGGCACCAGCCTCAACCTGCTCAAACGCCTGATCTACACGCACTACCTCTACAACTGCATCGGAGTTGGCTTCGAGTTGGGTTACCTGACCGATGAAGTCCGGTTCGCCGTAGAGGATGGCGACAAGGCGCAACCGTGGTACCTGTCGCCGGTCGGCGCCATTCAGCGCGGGATTGGCCGACTCATCGCCCGCGAGGGACACCCCGGCGTGATGCACACGCCCGTGGCCTTGCTGCTGGATTTTCACGCAGGCTGGGCCATGCCCCGCCACCTTTACACCGGCAACATCTACCAGGTCTGGGGCGCTCTGCCCTACGAGGCCGGCGATTACCTGACCCACGGCGTACTGTCGCTGCTCTACCCGGGTTACGAGAATGCCAGTTACTACCGCGACGAGCGCGGCTTCCTGGCCGACACACCCTATGGCGATATGGCCGACGCCTTGCTTTCTGACGCGCCCGCCTCGGTCTTGCGGCAGTACGGTCTCGTCGTCGCCGCCGGCGCGCTGACGCCATCGCTCGAGCTCCGCGACAAGCTGCGGACCTTCGTCGATGATGGCGGCGAATTGGTTGTCACCGCGGTGAATGCCGCCTGGCTTTTCCCCGAGTGGGCGGCTCCCGCGGCGGCCCCGCAGCGTCTGGAGGCGGGTACCATTGTGAAGCGGGTCGACGGGACCCGCGACACCGAAGCGCACGCCTTTGACCTCGCCTCCCTGGCACTGCCCGATGGCGCCGAGATCCTGGCCTTCGCGGGCAAACGGCCCGCCGTGGCGCGCATCGCCTCCGGCAAGGGCAGCGTTTTGCTGCTCTTCTCGCCCCACGGGATCAACGTCGAACCGCAGGTGAAGGGCGCCGTGGAGAATGCGACCGAAAAACCGCTGGCCTGCCCGTTCGTCCTGCTCGCGCACGTCCGGCGCGCCATCGGGAACGCCTTGGCCCGGCAGCAGATCTTCAACGTCGAGGGCGATGTCGGCTACATCACCTGCCGCCGGGGCCCCGGGGAATACTGGCTGGGCATTCACAACAACGGGTTGACCGCCCAGCCCGTCCGCATCCGCTCCGAGGGGGGAACCCTCCGCGCCGTTCGGGAGATCGTCCTCGACCAGTTGGAGAAGGGCCGGCCCGGCTACTGGCCCGAAGGCATGGCCGATAATGACGGCAACTCCATGGGCCGGGAGGCCAAAGCGACGGATCGGCACAAGGCCCGGGCGTCGGCCAGCGAAGGGCGCGACGAAGCCCTGACCATGGCCGGGGGCGATGTTCGGCTCTTTGCCGTGACGCTTGACGAGGCCCGCGTGGTCTGTCTGCCGGAGAGTCGCCCGACTGCGCGTCCGGCTGGACGCCTCCTGGCGTTGCGGGGCATCCAGTCCATCCAGGAGCAGATCGAGGCGCGGCCGACTTTCTTCCAGCATTTCGACGGCGTGAAAGTGGACTGGACGTATCTGCACCAACGTGGCGTCGATCAGGTTCGGCGCGAGTCGGGCTGGCTGGAACGGCAGCAGGTGTGCCTGGTGATCGACTTCAGCCATCGCACGAACTTCTATCCGGATCTTTGCCTGCTCGACACCTATCCGCCTCAATTCGAGGCGGCCCGGGCGGCCATGGACGACGTTCTCGAAAAGATGGCCGTTTGGGGCGCGCGGGACGCCATCTTTACGCTGCACCGCCGGCCCGAGAATCATTGTCCGCCGGAACTGGCGCACGAGCGATTCACGGCCAACGTGAAAGCGTTTTGCCGCCGGGCCGCCGCCCGCGGCGTCAGCCTGCATCTGCAGCATCATCCGCTGCGCTGGTACCGGCCGTGGCAGGGGGGCTATGGCACGGCGCTCGCGCACTTGGGATTGATCCGCGAATGGGCCGAGCCCAACCTGCGGCTCGCACTCAACACAGGGCATGCCGCCATGTATGACGAACCGCTAGCCGAGACGATTGCCCAAGCCGGCGACCGGCTTGGAATGGTCTTGCTGTGCGCACCGACCCGTGATCTGATCGGCCAGGTCTACGACACCCACGCCCCAATCCATGGCAGCGGCCTCGACCTGGCCGCGCTGGCGGCTTGCCCCGCTGGAGTGCCACGCATCCTGGATGCCATGTATCCGGACCCGGACGCGGAATATCTGGACCTGCGGCTCGCATTTGAAACGCACTGAACAAGGAATACGACATGAAACCTGGGAATGATATCGAGGTCCTCCGTAAGTTGGCCGCGCGCTATGCAGAGATTGCGGCGCTGCCGATCCAGGAGGAAAAACGCAAACTGTGGACCGATCATTTCAGTCTCAAGCGATCCCGCGTGCCGATCCTGGCGACGTACGGCATGTGGAACGTCTGGTGCCGGGAGGTGTTCGGGGACGATCGCATGGAATGTGAAGATCCCTTCTTCCGCGTGCATGAGCGTGAACTCAAGATGCGCATCTTCCAGCATGAGGTGGTTGGCGATGACAGCATCCAGGAGCCGTGGCTGCCGCTGGGTGCCAGCGTCAAGGGCGGGTGGGGGACGTTGTGGGGCGTGGCAGAGACGATGCATGGCTCCGGCGTGGAGGGCGGCGCGGCGGCCTACGATCCGCCGCTCAAGAGCTGGGACGATGTGGCGAAGCTGCGGATTACCCACCATGAAGTGGATGAGGTGGAGACGGCCCGCAATGTCGAGCGCCTCTCAGGCGCCATTGGCGACCTGCTGACGGTTGATGTTCTCCGCACGCCCGCGTGTACCGGGTTCTCCGGCGATATCTCCACCAGCATCGCCAAGTTGCGGGGACTGGAGACGCTCATGACCGACATGTACGAGTACCCGGCCGAGCTTCACCGCCTGCTTGCGTTCATGCGCGACGGCATTCTGGAGAACAACGCGGAGGCCGAGGAGGCCGGCGATTACACCGTCACCTCCGGCCAGAACCAGGCCCTTTGCTATGCCGACACCTTGGAGCGCCCTCATCCCAACAGCGGCACCCGTCGGCGCAAAGACCTCTGGGGCTTCGGCGCGGCCCAGGAGTTCACCCTGATCTCGCCGGAGTTCCACGAAGAGTTCATGTTCCGGTATCAGAAACCGATCCTCGAGCGTTTCGGCCTGGTCCACTACGGTTGCTGCGAAGATCTGGGCCGCAAGATCGACATGCTGCGACAGCTTAAGAACCTGCGCAGCATTGCCGTGACCCCCGTGGCGAACGTGCGGCTCTGCGCGGAGCAGATCGGCGCCGACTATGCCCTTTCGTGGCGGCCAAACCCGACGGACATGGTGTGCTATGGGTATAATGAGGACCGGGTGCGCCGCATCATCGGCGACGGCCTGACCGCCTGCAAAGGCTGTCATCCGCACATCCACCTGAAGGACGTCGAGACCGTCGAGGACGATGTGACCCGCCTGGGCCGCTGGGTGAAGCTCGTGCGGGAAGTGGCGGACCAGGTCTGGTCGTAGACGCCCTGATGGCCGCCGCTAGGGAACGGAGCGGGTGGAACCGCGCCCTCCAGAATGTCGAGCTACCTGTTGGCATGGATGCCCGATGGATCGGAAGAACTGGAAACCGGGACGATCTGGAACTCAGGAAATCAGGAACGGAACGTCGGATTCATGAGTTCCTGAGTTCCGGATTCAACTCTGGTCCATGAAGTGAACGTGGTGCAGATGAAAAGAAATGCCCGCGCGAGTCCATTCGATTGGACTTTGGCGCAACGCATTCTGTATCAGCAGGTTAATGCCTTCCAAAAAGTGCGCCAAAACCGGTGCGCGCATTCGAAGACTTGACCACGAAGAGCACGGAGAGCACGAAGGGGGCAATTGGTAATTGCCTGCGGCATCCAGTATTGCCGCCAAATGTAAACTTCTTAACCTGCTAATTCTAGCACTGAAGTTTGCGCCCAGTGTGTCTGGACGGCGCCCTGACTGCGGGCGTGACCGCACAGCATAAGCAGGCAACAACTTGCGATAGCCGAATGGGCGCGCCGTTATTGAACCGAGACATCACTGCGGAAACGCGGTTGACGCCCCCAACCGCCTGCGATACGGTCAACTCCCAGTAAATGTAAGCGCTTACAGATTGAACGTTGGCGGACAACATCATGACGACGGACATCAATGTACTGGCGGCAGCGCCTGCGGTCACGAACGTGGCGCAAGACATTGCCCTCGTTTCATGCCGCCAGCCCCTGCACATGGGATTTGTAGTCTGGGCAGTCTGCACGTTCCTGATGCCGGTGGTCTGCACTCTGTCGTTCATCCGATACTGGAAACTGGCGCGCCGTGGACAGGAGTCTTACTGGCAGCCGCGGATAATATCGCTAGCGGCCCTTATCGTCGCCATCGCAACCACCGTGGAGTTCATCTCCAGAGTGCAGTACGTTCTCTATGTGAACGGCACGACGGTGTGGGGGAAAGCGCAGCAGGCCATGGCGAGCATCTCGCTATCCTATGCTTGCACGGTGCTGTCCCTCGGCATCCTGTCACATGCGGTCTGCCGCGGCTATCGGCTAATGCTTCCGCCTATCACAAAGACGCAAGACCGCCAACCAACGGGTCCAAGCGACGGCGTGCCCGCCGCGCATGCCCCGTAGACGTTGGCTTAAGCATGGAAAGGGTGCTCGGTCACAGAGTGAAGTGGCATGACAAAAACCGGAAACTGGAACTGGCGGTATGGCTTTGCCTCCTCCTGGCTGCGGTAGCGCTCGCTGTCCGGTTTTGTCTCGTCCCCCTCTTTGGGCATCCACAACGCCAGTTCGTCTGCGGCTTGGTGACGGCACCACCATTAGTGAGCTTCTTAAGTCTTTGTGTCAGGTCACAGAGCGGGAGTTCGAGGGATGTCGAGATTGTGGAAGACGAACAGCGAGTGAGCGTCTCGGTCCTTCTTGATGCCGACACATCAGCGCCTCGGTACTTTTCAGGAGAGATGCCACGAACGAATTACCAACACTTCTGGCAGGCAGCACTGGCAGTGAATGCCTTCGACATGAAGGACGACCCTAATCCGAGGACGAATGCAGCCGAATGCGTCCTGTCTATACGCGAGTACGACCCATGGTGCAGCACAACAGTTGTGATTGATCCCGCGCAAATGGTTGAGTCGCCATACTCGCAATACATTGCCGTAATCGAGGAAGCACTTGCAGCGACACCTCTGAAGCAGGCGAAGCGTGTCACGATCAAGCGGGACACGGTGTCAGAGGTGACGACGGTGTCTATAGAGATGTGAGACAAACGACAAGCCAACACGCCGCCCCAGGGTACGCCTCGCAAGCGCGGCGACCCTGACCGGCCACGTTCGTGGAATGACGAAACCATGAGAGGTCGAAAGCACAGATGAGCACTGTTGGCGGACAACTGACAACGCTGGCAAAGACGATTCTGGCCACGACGGCAGCCTGGGCAGTGGGCTGGGGAAGCGCGATGGCGACGGACGGAACGACGGCCCCGTCGGCGCGGCTGCTGCACGTGCCGAAGATGGCGGTTCCGCCGACCATTGATGGGGTGATCGGGTCGAACGAATGGGATGGCGCCTCCGCCGTCAGCGGCCTGGCCACCTATTTCGGTACGGTCGTGCCCGCCTTCCAGCAGGTCGTGCTCTACTTGGGATATGACGCGGAGAATCTGTACCTGCGTATGTATTCGCCCAAGCCGACGGACATGGTGCTGAAGGCTACGTGCAAGGAGCCGGACAACGAAAGTGCGATGATCTTCGAGGACCACGTGGAAATCCAGATCTCCAACCACGGCCGCGAGAACGTCTTCCGCCCCGGCGCGGGCTTCTACAAGATTTGCGCCAACCCGCTGAACAACCTTTCCGACCTCTGGTACTTCACCTCCACAGCCGGCAGTGAGAAAACGTGGACGTCTGGCGCGCGGGTGAAATCCGGAGTGCACGACGACCGCTGGGACATGGAGATGGCCATCCCGCTGAAGGCGATTCTCCCCGCCGACGGCACGCCGGACAACGCCGATTTCATCATGCAGTTCGTGCGCGCGGACACCTGCGGCGGCGTGTACTACGTCGGATGGGCGGCGGGCGACTGGCAGAACTGGCCTGCCTTCCCGGAGGTCGTGCTCGACCCGCAAGCGCCGGCGGTACAGTGCACCGGCGTGGGCGACCTTCAGGACGGCAACCTGGACACTCGCGTACGCGTGGCTGGCAAGGCCGGCACGGCGGTGGCGGTGAAGGTCAGCGTGCTGAACAAGGCCGGCACAGCTCTCTACGAGGAGGAAAAGACTGTTGCCGCCGGCGCGGAGGCCGCCTTCACAAAGGGGGCACTTGCGCTGGATGACGTGGGCAATACCTTCCTGCTCACGGCGTCGGCGAACGGCGCGTTACTGTATCGCCAGACGAATCCAATCAAGAAGATGACCCAGGATTACAGGGACAAGTACCTGAACCCCTGGCGGGCCACCAAGCGGCGGACGGGCGATTATGGTTTCAACGTCGCCTATTGGCCCTACTACAACAAGATCCGCGTCGGTGTGGACCTGGATTTTCTCGGTGTCGACCAGGATCTCCTCGCCGCGCCGAGATACGATGTCACTCTGGTCGATACCGCCGGCACGCCACTCGCCCGGCGGGAGGGCGAGCTGACCGCGAAGAAAGGCGACATGAACTTGGACGTGCCCGAGCTGCCGGCTGGCGCTTACACGCTCAAGCTGCGGCTGCTCGATGCGGCCGGTAAGGTGCTGGACGAGAAGAAGGAAGCCAAACTCACCCGGGAGATCCTCCCCTGGGAGCACAACGTCCTAGGGACCGAACACACCATCATCCCACCGTATACGCCGATCACCGTGAAGAAGACGACGCTCTCGGTGTGGGGGCGCGAGCTGGAGGTGGCGCCGGGTGGGTTACCCGGCAAGATCGTCAACCAGGGCGAGAACGTTCTGAGCGCGCCCCTGCGCCTGGAAGCGCTGGTGGACGGCAAGCCGCAGGACTGGGCACCGGCGGCGGTGAAAGTGACTCGGAAAGCCGACGACCGCGTGGAACTGCACGGCACGGCGCAGGTGGCCGGCGCGCCGGTCGCCGTCGACGCCGTGCTGGAGTATGACGGCTGGTATCAATTGGCGGTGAAACTGGGCACGGGCACCGGAACGGTGGGCAGCCTGGATCTGGTCATCCCGCTCTGGGAACAAGCCGACACCGTCGACTTCATGCGCGGCTGGTTCATGAACGACAACGGTCGTTATGCCGGCGCCATCCCCACCGGTACGGGCGTGGTGTGGGAAAGCAGCAGGCTCGCGCCGGCGGGCGACGACTGGGGTTCCTTTGTGCCGCAGATGTTCATCGGCACCGGCGACAAGGGTCTGTGGGTGCTGGCGCCGAACCGCGAAGACTGGGTGCTGAACCCAAAGCGCAGCACGGTGACTCTGGAGCGCGTGGACGGCAAGCCGCAGCTCCGCATCCGCTTTCTCGCCGGGCAGACGGCGTTGGACACCCCGCGCCTTTTCGACCTAATCCTGCTGCCGGAGCCGGTGAAGCCGCTCCCCAAGGACTGGCGCGCGATCGCCTGGGCGTATCCCACCGCGCACTATACCCATGACACGAGCGGGTATCGCTACTACGGCGCGCAGGTGGACGGCTACACGCTGCCGACCGTTGACGACTACCGCAAACTCGCCGACCTCATCAACGGCAAGCCCTGGTACGCGGGGGACAAAGACGCCGCGGCGCGTCCCGGACCGGGCGTGCGCCAGCGCATTGCCGGCAAACCCATCGCGCTCTACGGTTCCGGGTGGCGGACCGGCTTGAACGACGACTTCCACACATTTGGCGGCGAGTGGCTGGGCAACAGTCAGTGGCTGGCGCAGCCGGAATCGGACTTCGACGGGCAGTGGAATGCCACGAAGACGGTCCGCTGGACCAGCGCCATGCAGCTCACCGTTCCCTACCGGGTGAACTGGACGCAGAGCCTTGTTGATCAATACGTCTGGTACTACGAGAAGTATCTGCGCCTTTCCGGCTTCAACGGCACTTGGTGGGATGACGGCGGCCTGGGTGCCATCACCGATTGGGACGCCCGCCGCGGGAAGTTCGTGAATCAATGGTGGTTCCTGGCGCGGCGGCAACTCACCCGACGGCTGAACGTCATCGGCGCGCAATTGGGCCGCGAACCGCTGTGGATTCAGAATCAGCATGCCGACTTCTCCTGGAACCAGATCGGCTGGTACATCGAGGAGGTCTTCTATGGGCAGACGAAGGGCAAGGGCTACTTCGGCGTGCTCTCGCCGGATCAGTTCCGCGCTGTCACGCGCTCACGCGGGGGCATCATCCCGCGCCTGGCCCCTCGCGCCGATCAGGATCTGACCGCCGCCGAGCAGTCGCACTTCAACCGCACCGCCTACGGCATGTGCGCGCTGCACGACATCGGCGCTTATATGCACGGGCAGCAAGATTACGAGGCCGTCAACAGCGGGCGCATCCCCATCGAGCAGAACCGCATCCGTATGATGCTCGATCAGGTCGGCGCCTACGAGGGCGATGGGGAATGCATCCCTTACTGGCGCAGCAAAGCCTACGTGCATGTGAAGCCGGGGCAGGAGAAGTCGCCGGCCAACGCCCTGCTCGTGACGGTCTACCGTGGGCGCGGCAAGGCGCTGTTGGTGATCGCCAACCCGACCGACAAGCCGGTGGAGTTCGTGCATTGGGCGCATGTCATCGAACCGGCGCTTCTCGGGTTTGGCGAGCGGCAGACGGTGGATGCCGAAAACTGGCAGCAATTGCAGAACGGTCCAGCCATCACGGTGAATGCCTACGACTTCCGGTTTGTGTTGATTGAGTAGATGTCGATTCGCGTCCCACTCACGGTTTGGTTGGCAACGCTGACGGATGGGGTAACGGATGAAGAGAAAATGGTTGGTCTTCTGGATGGCATTCGGGGCGCTTCTCGGTGTCGGGGCACTTCTTGGTTTCTACCAGCTTTCACGAATGTGGTTCGGGGATCAAGATATCAGGGAGTTTTCTCGACCGATCATGCTGCCAGCCGCTGGGACGTGCGCCATCCAATTGCTCGTCGGACTGCTCGTGTTCTGGCGTGCAGGCAGGGCGCTGCGCCGTCTGGCATCGGTGGCGCGAGGAAGTGCCCCCACCTAAGACGATCAAGAGGAAGGCACGACAACCGCCAACGAGCGCGCGCATGACACGTCGCGTTGGCTCTGGCAAGAAAGAGGCCGATTGACTCCGCTGCCATGTATATTATCATAGCTATACAAAGCCACATGGAGATGTTTGTATGAGAACAGTCCAGATGACACTTGATGAGGATCTGGTCCAGAACGTGGACAAGGTTGCGAGGGAACTGCACACGACACGCTCTGCTTTTGCGCGCGAAGCGCTGCAGCAGGCCCTTGCCCGGGTCAAGACGCGGATGCTTGAGGCCAAGCATCGCCAAGCGTATCTCCGCCAACCCGCGGCCGCCGATGAATTTGCAGTCTGGGAGAAGGAACAGAAGTGGGGTGATGAATGAAGCGTGGCGATGTCCGCTGGTACAAATTCGAGAAGCCGGACAAGAGTCGCCCGGTTGTCGTTTTGACCCGAGACTCCATTATCCCCCACATTAGCGAGGTGACCGTCGCACCGGTGACCTCCACCATCCGGGATATTCCTAGCGAAGTGCTCTTGGATAGTGGGGACGGGATGCCAAGAAAATGCGCAGTCAACTGCGATCACATGCAGACTGTTGCCAAGGCCAAGATCGGGTCCCTGCTCACCTCGCTATCCGCGACTCGTATGCGTGAGATTCGGACCGCCATTGTTTTTGCCATCGCCCTCAACGAGTAAGTAGGCGCCAACCAGCGCGGCGTTGGCAAACATGAAACATGACCAACTCTGATTCAGCTTCACTATCTTTCGGATGCGGGCCTGAACGAAGCGTGTGGCTCGGGGGCGTGGTGTGGATTCTTGCTGTCCAGTTCTTCGTTGCCCAAATCGCGGTCCAATCGGCCTGGGTGACCCCGTTCAGCCTGATGCACAACTTCATCAGCGATTTCTCGGGTGTGATAGGGCTGCTGGCCACAGGACTTTTCGTCTCCGGTCATTATGTCGGGATAGGTGTTGGAGGAGTCGAACGAGTAGCAGCCTATCCGTTGTCCCTATGGTTGATAGTGGATGGAACGTCCTTCGCAATTGGCCTACAGCGCCGCCGTTCAAGGTTGGCTCAAGAACACACGGGTGGCTAGCTCCGGTCCGCACCGGCCCTCGCAGTCAGAGCGTGGGCTCTGGCCGAAAGCGCTACATTGACGGAATGCACAGCCATCTGTACGCTGATGTACAGATTTGGAGGTGCGGGATGACCAGTGTCACGTTGACTGAGTTCAGGAGCCACGCGTCGGGTATGCTCAATCGGGTGGAACAGGGCGAGACTTTGGTGGTCCTGCGGCACGGCAGACCCATTGCCGAGGTGACCCCGGTATCGGTGTCGGGGCGAGCGCACCCTTCGTGGAAACAGCCAGCCCTCCGTCTAACCACCAAGGGGGCGGGTCTTTCTTCGGCCATAATGGCGGAACGGGATCATGAAGCTGTTTCTTGATTCCTCCGTGTTTGCGAAGCGCTTCATCGAGGAAGTCGGGAGCGAGAAGACCGAGGCCATCTGCGCCCGGGCCAGCGAACTCGGGCTGAGCGTGATCTGCGTGCCGGAGATTGTCTCGGCACTGAACCGGCGTCTTCGCGAAAGGCTGTTGACGCAACCGCAATACGTGCAGGCGAAACGGCACCTGTTGGAGGACGTCCGCGACGCGGATATCATCAATCTGACTCCAACCGTGATTGGGTCAGCGCTCGGAATTCTGGAGCAAAGCCCTGTCCGTGCGATGGACGCCCTACACGTAGCCTGTGCTCTTGAATGGGGTGCGGAACTGTTTGTGTCCTCCGATGCACAACAGTTGCACGCGGCAAAACGGGCTGGACTGAAGACGCAACAGATATGACCAGCGACCACAAGACAAGCAGGAAGGGATTCGGAGCAACCATGAAAGAACTGAAGAAGGCGCTGGATATCTGCCTCAAGGGCAAAGCCGCCGACAAGGCTCTGGTCCGGTTCAAGGCACAGATCAAGAAGTGGCGCCTGCCGATGCCGCCTGTGCCGCCACTGGTGCTGGACTTCGGATTGGGCGAGTTCGACAAGACCGGGCTCATCGAGTACTGGATAGCCAATGAGGGCCGGGCCGGCTACTGCGGCAAATATCTCTTCGTCTTCGACGGCCAGACGTGCCCGATGCACCGGCACAAGACCAAGCACGAGACCTTTTTCATCGTGCAGGGGCGCGTTCGCATGTGCAGCGGGGCGAGGAACTGGATCATGAAGCCCGGCGACGTATTCCCCGTCCCGCGTTGGACCTACCACAGCTTCACGGGCAGGGGACCGGCCCTCCTGCTGGAGGTGTCGACCCCCTGTGAGGTCGACGACAACTATTTCGAGAACCGCGCCATACCCATTGGCGGCAACTACCGAAGGGCATGGCGGCGATGAGCCTCAAAGCAGGCACGGCCGTGCGGGACATTTCGCCGACCATGGCAACGGACCTGTTCGGCTATCCCCACGTCAAGCGTGTCTCCACCGGGACGCACGACCCGCTTCTCGCCTCGGTGCTCCGCCTCGACTGCGGCGGCTCCTCGGCGCTGCTTGTGGCCCTGGACATACTCATGCTCGATCCGCCCACGGCGCGGTCGATCCGGAAACGGGTTGCGGGCGCGGCCGGGATTCCTGAGTCTTCGGTCTTCATCAGTTGCACGCACACGCACTCCGGGCCCGTGACGTCGAGGCTGCTGGCCTGGTCCTCCGATTCTTGCGTGCCGCCGCCCGATCCGTCTTACATGCGGCTGCTAGAAGACAAGACCGTTGAAGCCGCCGCAGCGGCCTCAAAGTCGCTCGTCCCGGCCCGTCTGGCCTGTACCAGCGCCGACGGCTCGGGAGTGGGCGGCAGCCGCCACAGCGCGACCGGCATCACGGATAAAGAAGTCGGGCTTGTAGCCGTGAAGAACGCCGCCGATGACCAGTGCCTGGCCGTCGTGGTGGTCTATGGCATGCATCCCACGGTGATGCATGAGGACTCGACTCCTGTTTCTTCGGATTTTCCCCACTACGCGCGGCTTCAGATCCAGGAATCGGTCAGAGGCCGGCCGGTTGTGGTCTATCACACCGGGCCCGCCGGCGATCAGAGCCCGCGCTATTTCGTCAAAGGCCAGACCTTTGAAGAGGCGGAGCGGCTGGGGCGAAAGCTGGGAGTGGCCGCCGCCGCCGCGGTCAACAACCTGAAGGACGATCAATTCTCGGTGGAGCCGGCGCTCTCAGCCCGGTTGGCTGCGGTCGAACTGCCGCGAAGAACGCTTCCGGATGTGAATTCCGCGCAAGCCTTGCTTCAGAGCGGGGTAGCTGAATACGAGCGGCTGAAGCGGCAGAGTGCGCCGCATGGCCCGCTACGCACCGCGGAATGCGCGGTGTTCGGGGCGGAGGGAACCGTTACGCTGGCTCGGGGACAGGAAAGCGGGGAAGTCGATCGCGTCATGACCTCGTACCTGCCGATAGAGGTTCAGGCGCTCCGAATCGGCGACTGTGCGCTGGTGGGCCTGCCGGGGGAATTGTTCGCGGAGTACTCTTTCACGCTGAAGAAGAACTCGCCGCTGAAGTGTTTTATCGTGAGCCTTGTAAACGGCGAGCTACAGGGGTACATCGTCACTCCCGAGGCGGCGCGGGCCGGCGGCTACGAGGCGGCAAACAGTCTCTTCGCCCCGGAAGCCGGGACGATACTGATTGAAGAGGCGCTGGGGTTGGTGACGAGCATGGAGAGAAGCCGATGAAGGAATACAAGGTCGGCATCATCGGTTTCGGCTTCATCGGCAAGGTCCACGCCTACGCCTACGCGAACCTGCCATTCCACTTTTCCCCCCTGCCTTTCCGGACGAGGATCACTTCGGTCTGCACGGGCGGAACGGCCACCGCTGAGGTGGCGCGCTCCTTCCTCAACGCCGATAAGGCTGTGACGGATTTCAGGTTCATAACCGAGAATCCCGACATCGACATCGTCAACATCTGCAGCCCCAACGACAGGCACGCGGAGGCGCTCCTCTCAGCCATGGCGGCCGGCAAGCACATCTATTGCGACAAGCCGATAACCGCCACGCTCGCCGAAGCGGAAAAGGTTTCCGCTGCACTGCCCGGTTACAGGGCAACGGCACAGATGACCTTCCAGAACCGATTCTTCCCGGCGATCATCCGCGCGAAGCAGCTTATCGACGATGGGTTCCTCGGAAAGATTCTCGAATTCCGCGCCGCCTATTTCCATTCCGGCAGCGCTGATCCCAATACGCCGATGAAGTGGAACCTGTCGGCCGAACGGGGAGGCGGCGCGATCGCCGACCTCGGTTCCCATGTCCTCGATCTCCTGGACTACCTGATGGGCGGCTTCGCCTCGATCAACGCCGTGACCAGCATCGCCTATGCCGACCGTCCGGCCCCGGGCAAGCCCGGCGAACGGGTGAAGGTCGACGCGGAAGACTGCGTCATGATGCTGGTCAGAATGCAGAACGGCGCGATCGGCAACATTGAGGCCACCAAGCTGGCGACCGGGACGGAAGACGAACTGCGCCTGGAAGTCCACGGCGCCCAGGGTGCCATCCGGTTCAATAGCATGGATCCGCACCACCTTGAGATCTACGACACCCATGCCAGCGCCAAGCCGTTCGGCGGGTTCCGCGGATGGTGCGGCGTGGATGTCGGGCAGCGCTGGGATCCGCCGGCGACAACTTTCCCGGGACCGAAGTACACGATGGGCTGGGCGCGGATTCATATCGGCTGCCTGGCGAATTTTCTTTTCGACGTGCATGCGGGGCGGCCGGGGAATCCCGGCCTGCTGCAGGGTATCCGCATCCAGCGGCTGCTTCAGAAGGTGCGGGAATCGGCTGCCAGCGGGCAGTTCACGGACGTCGGGGGTGTGGCGTGATCGTCGCGCTGGACCTCGGCTCGACGAGCATCAAGGCCGCGCTCTACAACGGGAAACTGAAGGAACTCGCACAGCATTCCGTACCGCTCCCCCACATCTTCGCGGACGGGGGCACGGTCGAGATCGATCCGGGTGTGGTTCGCGCTGCGCTTGCCAAGGCCGTGAGGGGTTGCCTGAAGGCGGCCGGGCGATCGTCTAAGGTCGGAGGCATTGCCATAACGAGCCAGGCCCAGACTTTCACGATCCTGAGTCGGTCCGGCCGGCCACGCATGAATTTCATTTCCTGGCAGGACGGGCGTGCCGTCGGCGCTTGCGCCGCGCTTTCGAAGATGCGGTCGATGAAGGACTTCGCATCGTACGGTAGCTTCGGGTCGCTCATCCCGGGCTTGCAGATATGCCACCTGAAGAGGCTGGGGGACCTTGGGACCGGGCCCGGTGGCGGCGAGGCGGCGCTCCTCCTGCCGTCGTGGGTGGCGCTCCTCCTGACCGGGGCGCGCGCGATCGACGATAACCTCGCCGCCATGAGCGGGTTGTACTCGCTTGTAGAGGATGGATGGAAAGACTCGGCACTGGCTGCGGCGGGCGTGCGCGCGACCCACCTGCCGGAGGTGGTCCGGTCAGGCCGCGTGTTTTCCAGGACCGGCGTCGGTGCCGGCAAGTTCGGACTCGCCGCCGGGATACCGGTTGTCTTCGCAGGCAACGATCAGACGGCCGGCGCCTATGGCGCGGCCGTTCACGAGGACAACTCCGTGCTGGTCACGTTGGGAACCGCCCAGGTGGTATACACGATGCATGCGTCCATGCCCAGACCGGCGGCCGCGTCCATTCGGGGCCCATACCCCGGCGGGCTGTACTATCGCATGGCCGCCGACAGCAGCGGCGGGAGCGTTATCAATTGGGCGCGCCACGTGCTTGCAGGCTGCGGCCGTAGCGGGAGTTTCTTCGAAGCCGCGGCAAGGGCCACGCCTGGCTGCAACGGCTTGACCTTTCACGTCAACGGCGACGGGGCGTCTTACGAATGGCGGGGCATGGGCTTCCAGCACGGAACGCCGGAGTTAGCCAGGGCCATTCTCGAATCGCTCAGCGACCGGATGGTGCGGATGGTGAAGGCGCTTGGACTGGCGACGGGCGGGCGGCCCTTCAAGATCGCGGGCGGCGGCAGCCGCTTCGCCGTCTGGCGCGCCATCCTGGAGGCAAAGCTCGGGACTAGGCTCGAGATGACCGACGCATCGCCGCTTTTCGGCGCGGCGCGCATGGCGCGCGACGCAGGCCTTTCGTGAGAACGACGTGTTTCATCTGGCTATCCGCTTTCATCGGGAGTGTCGCCATGGCTACGCAGGCCGATCGATCTGTTCAACTGGTCTTCGATCTGCCGGCCACCAACGGGCCGGCGGCCCGCGCGGTGGCCGAGGTGGAACAGGTGCTCAAGGAGCGGGGCGTTGGCGTGAGCCGGGCAACCGATTCCGTGGAGCGTGTGAGCGCTCAACTCATCGTTGGGCTTGCGGGGAAAAGCCCGGCCGTTGACCGGGCCCTGCGTGAACAGAATGTGTCCGTCCCGGACGCTCCCGAATCACTCCTGATCCGGCGGATTCCCTCAACTAATCCAACCCGGATTCTCATCGCCGGACGAGATGAGCGCGGCCTCGCCTACGCGTTGCGCGAAGCCGCCCAGGCCTTCCGGCTGGCCCCGGCCGGCGCCGACCCGCTCTCCGCGCTCGGCGATGCGTGCGAATCGCCCTTCGTCGCATACCGCAGCATTAGCGTTCACCTCATGAACGCCGACCTGGAACGTAGCTGGTACTTCGACGAGAACTACTGGGAGCAGTACTTCGCGATGCTCATGAGAAACCGTTTCAACACGGTCATCCTCACTTTCGCGGACCAGTGCAACTACATGGCGCCGCCCTACCCATGGCTGTTCGATCTGTCGGAGTACCCGGCGGTGCGGGTCGAGGGGCTGCGCAGGGAGGAGCAGGCCGCGAACCTGGCAATGTTACGCCGGATCGGCGAAGTGGCCACGGCGGACGGACTGGATTTCGCCATCGCCATCTGGCAGCAGCAGCCTGTGGTGGATAAGCATGTGCCGCCCGGCCCCTACGCGCGCAACTTCGGGCACTCATCGCTTCGCCACCTGCCCCAGGGCGCCGAATTGGTCGACTATAGCGCCAAGGCACTTGCCCGCCTGCTGAGCGAGTGCCCTAGCATTCATCGCCTGCAACTCCGGCTCAATGACGAGAGCGGCATCCCGGAGGCGATGCAGCCCGATTACTTCCGTGCGCTCTTCGCCGTCCTCAAGAGCCAGCCCCGGCCAGTCGAGCTCGATTTGCGTTACAAGGGCCTGAAGCAGGAAACGATCGACCAGGCAGTGGCGACCGGACTCGCGGTCACCGTTTCCACCAAATTCTGGTGTGAGCACCTGGGGTTGCCGTTCCATCCGACAACCCAGGATCCCCTGTATTCCGCGAGCCGTTACGGCTACGGCACGCTGCTTCGCCGCCCGAGAAATTACAACGTCGCTTACCAGCTCTGGAATCAGGGCTCGAGCCGCATCCTGACTTGGGGTGACCCGGACTATGCCGCGCGGTTCGCGCAAAGCTGCGTCCTGGGCGACGGGGACGGGTTTGAAGTATCCGCGCCGATGACCGACCGGGGCTGGGGCAACGAGCCCGGCGCCTGGCGCCTCCTAGCCAGGCCCGAACTGGAATACTACCGGTGGGAGTCCGAACGCTACTGGCTCTTCCCTCTGGCCTTCGGCCGCATGGGCTATGACCCGAACACGGCGCCCGCCGTCTGGGATCGGGAGTTCGTCGCCCGCTTTGGCACCGCCGCCGAAGACGTCGAACGGGGTTATCGGTATGCCAGCAGGATTCTGCCGCTGTTGACGGCCTCGGGGATGACCAGCGCGAGCGAATGGAGTTACTGGCCGGAAATGGATTTGGGCGGTTCGCTCGAGGTCTGCAGCGTCACCCCGCCGAGCGACACCGGCCAGTTTTATGGCATTCGCGCCTGGAAGGCCGTGCCGGGCTGGACCTATGGCGGTTGGTCCGGGACGGTCAAAGGGTTTGTCGAGGACGCACTTGCGGGCGATGTCGAAGCCAAATGGACTCCTATCCAGGTTGCCGACGAACTGGACCGTCTCGCCGAAGGGTCGCTGGCGGCCATCGACGCGGCGGTACTGAAGGCGGGAGGCGCGCCCGGCGCGGAATTCCGGGCGACGGCCGTCGATATCCGCGCGCTGGCCTGGCTCGCGCGCTACCATGCCGCCAGGAAGCGCGCTGCCACGCACCTGGCTTTCTTCCATGCGACGCAGGAAGCGGGCCGGCTTGTCAAGGTGCGCGACTATGCAGAAGAGGCGACCAAAGCGTGGCAGGCGCTGTCACGGGTAACGGACGGCGTCTACTCCGATAACCTGGTCTTTGGCAGGGCCCGCGAGGTTGTAGGCACGCGGGAGAAACCGGTCAACGCGCATGCCGGGCACTGGAAGGACCGCTTGCCGAACGTCCAGGCTGACTTGGACTATGCCCGCAAACTTCTTGCGGAATACAACGGTGAAGGGAAGACCTCTCGCGTGTACCCGGGCGAAGTGCCTCCGGCCCGCCTGCCCACCATCGCCCACACGCCCGTGACCTCGTCCGTGGCGGGAACGGCTATCACGATCGAAGCACGCATCGAAAGCCAACAGCCGCTGAAGAAGGTTCTGTTGCGCTTTCGTCCGATGGATCAGACCCAGCCGTGGACGGTCATTCCCATGCAGGCTGAAGGTGAGGGGCGCTACCGCGCCGCAATCCCCGGTAATCGATGCGACGCTTCATGCGACATGCTTTATTACCTCGAGGCCCGCGTCGAGGGCGGGGGCACTCTCTGGCCCGATTGGCGGAAGCAAACGCCCTATGTCAAGGTGGCGGTTCGGAAGGATTCGCGCTGATTCCCGTTTTACTTTGTTGCTTCGAGCCGCACGGTGGCGAACTCGGTCACCAGCGGCTGGCGGCAGTCCTTCAGGATTTGCAGCATGTCCTTCGACTCCGCCGGCGAGAGCGGCCCCAGAAGGTCGATGCAGTGCTGGGCCTGGGCGCGAAACGCGCACTGGCGGAATCCTTCAGCCACCTTGAGCGGCTGAGTTCGGCATAGTTCCGTTATCTGGGGGCGGATGACCTCGTCGAGCCGCGTGAAGAAGCCGCGGAACACAAGTGTTTTGCGAATGTTTTCCTCGGCGCCCTTGCGTTCCTTCTGCGTCACCATGTAGGCCATGCCATTCTGGATGTTCTGGACTTCGCGGTCGCAATAGTCGGCGTACTGATAACCCATGGCCCATTCGCGGGCCAGGGCAGGTGCCCACTTCGCCGGGTCCATCCTGCCCAGGTAGGCCAGCCAGCCGATGCGAAGCAACAGTGTTTCCGAGTCCAGCAGGGGCACCTCCGGTGCGGCCATCGAAAAATCTTTTCCGCCGGTGTAGCGCGTCTTGGCCTCGGACTCCCTGGCCTGCCAGTCTGCGAGATGCCGTTCTCCGAGATCCTTCAGGGAATTCGTCGCATAAAAGCACAGGGCGAGCGCCAGGTACCGGTTGTTATCGACGTCAGGTCCCGTGGCGACGCCGGGAAGCGGCACCGCGCGTGCGGTCTCGGCGAACAGCGGGCTGCCGGCCAGGGCCAACAGATGATACCCAACCCCGCGCAAGCCCGGCTCCAGGCTCTTGAGGCACTTCTTGCCGGTTTCCTCGAGATTGGCAGGCGGAGCCTTTCGAATCGCATCGAGTTGGGTCCAGCGTTCGGTATCGGGCAGGTTCGCCACCTTGCCGATCTGCTGGACGACGATTTCGGTGGCGCGGGAATCCGGCACTCCCCGGAACTTGCGCATCTGCTCCATCAGGTTGGCGAGTTGCTTGGGAGTCAGTTCCTTTTCCCCGGTGGAGCCGGGGCCGGTGGAACTGGCCATGGAGTCGGTGCTGTCGACGGGCTTGGACTCGACCAGGTCGCCGATCTCGGTCCCCTGCATGGCCTCGAGGGCCTTATCGAGATCCTTTCCTGCCAGCGCGACCGCTGGCGGTTTCTCATTCTTCTGGGCATCGGGAGTCAGCCACTTCAGCACGGACGCCTCCAGCCCGGGCCAGTCCTTCCAGTCGAAGAACGCGGTCAGCCCCTGGTCCGGCACGGACCGTCCGCGGTGCTGGGCCAGCAGGCAGGCCACGCGGCCGAGCCCGAGCTGCCACCCCACGAGTATCGGGCGGTTGCCGGACTTGAGGAAGACTTTGACCCCGGCGTTTTCGCGCACGGCGACCTGATTCCAGGACCAGAACGAAGGCTTGGCCGTGAAGTCGGCCGCGGCATGGAGATCGCTCCAGTCGGGGCCCGGCTCAAGCACGAGCGGGTCAAGCGAGTATCGGGTATCGACGTTTTCCACGGAGATCACCGGCAGGAGTTCAGTATCCAGCGGCGTGCCCGTATAGAGTCCCTTGCCGAATGCATACTCGCCGCCCGTGAAAAAGGCGGCGCCCCCGGCCTTGACGTACCGGACCAGGGCCGCGGCGTTCTCGGCGCCTATGGCGACATAGGGGATATCGACGAAGACCATGAGGTCGTTCTTCGGGAAGTCGCGCCAGGACAGGCCGGGCGTCAACCCGTACCATTTCTGTCCGCCGGACAGGAGGGATTCAGCCACCGTGAATCGTTCCAGGCGGGCGAAGGCGTTGTACGGTTGGAGGTTGTAGTCCATGGCGCCGCGGGCGTAGTGGATATCCACGACGCCGTTGCGGAGGGGCGCCAAGTCGCCGAAGGCCGGTGTCGCGGACTTGGCGGCGGGCGGGGGGCGATTGGTGCCGCGCATGGCAAGGATCGCCTGGTTGCGCCCGTCCCAATCGAGCTTCCGGAGCGATTCGGCTTCCGCGAAGTGGTCGGGCGGGGGAGGGAACTGGCTGTCCATCTCCTGTAACAGTTCGCGCGGCGTCTTGGCCAGGTCGAAGAAGTTGAACGCCGGGCGCGTCACCTTCAGGTCGGGCCGCAACACGCCCAGCGTTTTGGGCGGGCCGAGGGTCTCGGCGAGGGCCGCGACGCCCTTGTCAGTCTCAAGGTCGAGGATGAGCACCGACCACAGGCGCAGGGCCGGGAGCGGTATCCGGTCGTTCTTCACCTCGATCGGCTGGATCTGGAGCGTGAAGGGATTGATGAGATGCGCGGCCTTCAGCCTGTAGCCGGCGGGAAGGGTCGCGACCAGATCCACGGGGGATGAACCCGGCGCAAGCTCCTGATCGCCGGGTTTGGCGCCGGTGACCGGCGCAATGGCCGTCTTGGGCGAAATATTGAGCAAGTTGACGACGAGCTGTTTCCGGTTGTTCGTGGCCGCCGTCTCGAACACGTATGGGGTCCACCACAGGTTCACGTTGGTGGCGGCCGGCTGGAGCAGGGATTCGGGCTTGGCAATGCGCCGCAGGGATTCATCCAGGCAGTACTGGGAAAACCGGGTGGCGTACCGGTTGATCTCGCGATTGCCCATGCTGTACCCGCAGGAGCCGCCTGCGAAGGTGAGCAGTTGGAGCAGGAAGTTGTCCTGTTCCGTCGAGTGGTCGCTTCCTGTAATCAGAAGCAGCTTGCCGCCACGCTCACGCGCCAGGTCGCCCTCGACCTGCACATTGCCGGCGAACCACTCCACGGGGTGGCCCAGGCAACTCCCCTTGATGCCTTCGTTCATGAGGAGGCCGTTGCCGGCGGCCAGTTCGTCGAGTTCGTAGTCCTCGACGCCCCACGCGTGGGAGGGGGCATCCTGAGGCGAGAGATAGTTGTAGCCGTGGCCGAACTTCGGGTGCTTCGCGTTGACGATGTCCTTGAAATACCGGACGAACAGTTGGGTCTCGCGGGCCACGGTGTAATCGTACGTCCCGGACCCGCCGATCTGGCCGGAGAACATGCCGACGCCGCGCGGATGACCGTCCCAGCGGACCGCGTCCCACCCGAACATGTCGATGGACCGAAGTATCTCTTCGGCCGCGATCCTTACCATCTGGGGGGTGCAGTCGGGGTTGATCGGCATGAAGTCCTGCCACGCCACGGACATGCCGCCGCCGGGCGCGGGGCTGTTGGGTCCCGCAAACTCCTTGTAGCGGAAGCGGTCGAGGGTCTTCACGCGCGTGGCTTCCCACATGCCGGTCGTCCAGTAATACTGGCCCTTGTGGTCGTTGGGGTAATCGTAGGCGGTCTTCCAGCCGAGGTAGCCGGACATGATGAACTTGCCGTAGGTGGACATGCTGATCCCGTGTTCGTGGGCGATCCGGATCCAATCCTGAAGGCCCTTCTTGCTCACGTGGTAGCAGGTCTGCCCGGAGAACCAGTAGTCGTCCTTCGGGCTGAGCCCGACCATGTCGTCCTCGCCCCAGAAGAAGATTTCGACACAGTTGATATAGTTATTGTGCAGTTCCTCGATGGTGGAACGGATCTTGTCCTCGTCCATGAGGCTCACGATCCCGGGCCGGCACATGTAGATCGGGATGCGGTAGGCACGGTCCGCGACATTGAAGTACTCGGCCGCCTCGGAGTGGTCGCGGCCGTCGGCCGTCTCGTAGACCGCCACCAGCGCGTACCCGAACTCCTCTTTGGGCAGCGGCACCTCGAACGGCATCGTTTCGAAATCGCCATGCAATTTGAAGGGAATCTGCTTCACGAGCGTGCGGTCGCCCAGGTTGCGCTCCAGGTACAGGCTGACGGAACCTTCAACTCCGGACCGACCCGGATCCTGGAGGGTGAGGGTGCCCTTGAGCGTTTCGCCCGGATCGTAGCGGACCTTGTTGACCCGGACCGAATTGACGGCAACGGACTTCGACAGGCAGGCGATCTCGGCCTTGTGGAGCAGGTAGTAGAAGTGGGTGGCGGGTGACATGGGTTGGAATGCGCCGATCAACTCGTCGTCCGAGGCCGTCCTGGTCTGGTCCAGACTGAGGGTGGGGCCGCCCTGCGCGACGCCTTTCTTGAGTTCACGCTTGGTCTTCAGCGTGTCAAACGTGTCGGCCCCGAGGTTTGCCGCCAGCGTGAACGTGATGGGACCCCGCCGCGTGACGACGAAGTCAATCGTCTGGGTCTCCGGCACGTTGACCCGGCCGAAGAACACGCCCCGTATCTCGTTCGAACTGGCGCCGCAGAACACGGACAAGCTGCCTTTCCACGCGCAGTAGTCGGTCACGTCGGACGGGCTCAGCGAGAGCCGCAGGCGGTAGAGGCCGGGTTCATAGGGCGTTTCGGTCTTGAACCGCAGGACGGAACGCTCCTTCACGGGGCAGGCCACGGTGCAGTGGAAGGTGCCCTCCAATCCGGTGACTTCGCGAACGGTTTTGCTCCAGCCCGAGAGGGGGAGCTCGGTGTAGGCCGGCGCTGTTGAGGCGTGCGTCGGTGACGCGATGCCTTGGGCCAGTGCGGCCGCCAGAACCCATCCGCCAACTATTCTGTACGTATTCATGGTTGTGTGCCTCCGCAAACTTCCCGATACTGATGTATTTGACGGGGAAATCACAATCTTTTCATATGAAATACAAGACCGACTGGCCCGAGGCGCAACGGCGGCTGACGGCGTTATGGCAGGGCGAGCGGCTCGACCGCCCGTGCATCGCGGTGCGAACGCCGCAGGCCGTGGCAGAACCGATGCCCGTGCCCGAACCCCGCGACGATGAAGCGCGCTGGCTCGATCCCGTCTACCGGGTCGCCCTGGCGCGGCGTGACCTGGCGGCCACCTGGTGGGGTGGCGAGTCGATCCCGTCCTACCTGCAAATGGCCGGGTGGGTCAACTGCCTGGGCGGCACCCCGCGCTTTGCGCCGGACACGATCTGGTTCGACACCCAGGCGGTCGATTTTGAGGGGCCCTCGCCGTTCCGCCACGACACCGACAACCCCTGGGCGCGGAAGTACCGCACGCTCCTGCTGGCGTTGTGCCGGGAGGCGGGGCGGGACAACTTTCTCATCGGCTCGCCCCTGGGGCTCCCGGCCAACGATCTGCTTTCCATGCACATGGGCACGGCGGAATTTCTGTTCGCGCTGGTGGATCACCCCGAGTGGATGGCTGAGGCGATCCTGACCGGCGCCCGCGACCAACTCCGGATGGCGCAGGAAATGCAGGCGCTGCTTCGCGCGCAGGGGCATGAGTATTGGTATGGCAACGCCGGGTGGATGCCGTTCTGGGCGCCGCAGCCTTACCTCGCCACGCAGTCCGATGTCTCCTGTATGCTTTCGCCCGAAATGTTCGACCGCTTCGTTGTGCCGGAGTTGGACGTCTACGGGTACGCGCACGACGCCCTCTGGTATCACCTCGACGGCGGCGACGCCAGACAGCATCTGCCGCGGCTGCTGTCGTTGCCCTACCTGCGCGTAGTCCAGTACGTCCCGGCTCCCTGCGAGCCGCCCAACGGCCCCGGGCACCTTGAGATGTATCGGCAGATCCAGGCCGCCGGCCGGATCGTCCATGTCCAGGTTCCCGTGCAGCACGTCGAGCCGCTGGTGCGGGAACTCGACCCGGCGTTGCTGATGCTGGACACCTGGTGCCCGACCCGGGGCGAGGGCGAGGCCCTGCTGGAACAGTGCATGAAGTGGTGCCGCCGGACGTAGGAAGTTGGGTGTTGAACGCCGGGCATTTCTGATACCCTCACCCCCGCCTTCAAAAGAAAATGGAACACACGTCATGAACCCTGAACGCACCCTGTTGATGACCGGCCAGACCCTTGCAACGCTGCAGGCCAAACTACGTCATCCCGAGGAACCGCTGCGGTCCTACTGGCAACACTTCCAGTTGCTGGGACGGCAGAATCCCTTCTGGTTCTCCTCCTACAACGTCTTCGCCTTCCTTATCACCGGCGAGGACGTGTACCGGCGGCATGCCCGCGACCTGTTTATCCGCTTTACCCAGTCCAAGGATGCCGGCCTGATGACCAAGGAGGTGCAGTTGCACACCCACACCGCCTCCGCGCCGCTGGGGCGGACGATGGCGCTCTACGACTGGATCGCGGATACGGATCTGCTGACGCCGGACGAGGACGCGGCCTTCCGCGCCGCCGCGCTTGATTTCGTGACCCAGGTGTCCATGCAGCAGTTGCAGGGGCGCGCCCGGACGTTCGACAACCAGGTTTTCTCCAACGCCTTTGGCGCGGCCGTGGCCGGCCATGTGCTGGGCGTGCGCCGGGGCGACAGCGCTCAGGGCCGCCGCGTTTATGCTGTCGGGATGGAATGGCTGCTCGATCAGTTCGGCCGCCTCCCGGCAAGCTGCTATTCGTACGAGGGCAGCACCTATCACATGCTGGTCGTGGCGCCTCTACTCGCGCTCGCCGGTTCGTTTGTGGAGGAGGTGACCGGTCTGCCGCTTTACCAACGCGGTCTGGCACCGGGCTTTAGCCCGCTGCGCGACTGGCTCATCATGGCGCGCGACATGGTGGGGCCCGGGGGGCTCATGCCCGGATGGGACGCCTACGGCGTCTTCCACAGCTCCGTGCGTTCGCCGCTCGCCTACCTTGCGCGGCGCGACCACGATGCGGACGCCCTGGCCCTGATCCGCGACGCGCAGATGTGGTATCCCTTTGCCCACATTTCCTGGGAATTCGACGATCGCATGTGGGCCCTGGTGTGGTGGCCCGAAGCCCTGCAGGCGGCCCCGGTCTGCCCCTTCCATTCCTGGCTCAACCCTGCCACTGCGGGCGCCGTCCAGGACGCCCGCACCCAGACGCGCCTGTTCCAATACTGGGACGAGTGCGGCGGCGGCCCCTTCAACGGCCGAGGCAACGTCAACCCCAACGCCATCGACCTGCAGTCGGGCGGCCTGCCGCTGCTGCTCGACGGCATGCCCACGGTGCCCGCGGAACTGCTCAACCTGGATGAGGCGGCCATGCTCCGCTACCTGCCCGACGGAGTCATGCAGGGCCTGCGGCGCATGCTCGGGCAGCCCGAGACCCCCGAAGGCATGGCCCGGACTTTGCGCCACGCCGTGGGTGGCAGCATCGGCGACAGCAACTCCCTGGTCGTGGACGGCGAGAACTGGTACGTCCCGCTCCACCCCGCGTCCGGCAAGGGCCTGGCGCTCCATGACGCGGGCGGTTTGCAGGTCATCGAGAGCGAGGCCGCCGACTACTACCGCGACCGCTACGACGTCACGCGGGTCGCGCGTATTTCGGCGCTGGTGGATGGCCGCGTCGTGCTGTGCCTCGACGACTGGGCCTCGCAGACCCCGCATCGCCTCGCGTGGCAGGCGTTCACCTGGCCGGGAGCGGAGCGGGCGGGCGCCGGCGTTCGGGCCGATATCGGCGGCCAGATGCAGCTCGACTTGCTGCCGGGCCAGGCCGGGACCTGGGCGCTGACGCCCGTGCCGGGTTTCCCGAAGACGCCGTGCAACGGCTCTACGCGGCTGCAGTTCCAGCACCCGGAACCCGTGAAGGCCGCCCGACTGCTCATGGGAATGGTGATCCAGGACCGGCTCGACGCCGGGGAGGATCTGTCGCGGGGCTGGACTCTGGAGGCAACCGGCGGCGGGAGCCAGGATGTTGACCTTTCCACCTTCTACCTGACCGACACGATGCCCTTGGGCAGCACGCTGACGTTCCGCCGGCGCTTTCGTGTGCCGGCGGATAGGGCGGGCGACCCCCTGTTCCTGCGCATCCCCACCGCCACGCTGTCGGTGCGCGTTCTCGTTAACGGCGTGCAGGCGCGGCCGTGTTACGAGCAGTGCAACATGGAAATCGAGGGCAGCACCAGTTCCTTTGCCCACCTGCTTGCGTTCGGGGCAGCTTGTCGTCCCGGCGAAAACGAGCTTACCCTGACGCTTGACTCGTTTCACGGCGAGTCGCTCCGGGGGCCGGTCACGCTGCATCGGCCCATATCCGTGGCCGGTGTAAGCCTGGTGTCCGCCGGGGCCAACCAGTGGACGGTCGGCATCGGCCGGCAGAGCCACCACGTATTGCTGGCCAACTCGGGCACGGTTGCCTGGCAGGGCGGCCGCACGGACGCCCGCCATGCCCTGTGCTCGGCCGGCGGCGAACTGGCCTTGGCCGGCGTTTGTGTCGCCGAGTTCCCGGGCCGGCGTGTGAGTGTGAAAGCCAACCTGCCGGTGGACGTGTCCGTGTCCGAAACCGGGATGCGCTTCGGCCCGCTGCCGGTCAACGCCCGCATCGTGGTGCGGCTGCCCGGGGGCTTGGTGGCCGTGAGTTCGATGGCCGTGTTGCAGGTGTCGTGCTCGGCGCCCGGGCTGGCGCTCACCTTCCGCATGGACGAGGCCCGCGATTGTTTTCTCAACGGCCAGGCCATGGGGCGGCGCGGCGGACCGGGCGACCGGCTTGTCGAGTGGCAGGCGCCGGCGTCCGGCGTGGCCGGGACGGCGCCTGTGCACTCGGCTGACGACGTTTATGGGTTGGCGGATCGCCTTCCGGCTGACCTGGAGGCACGGCTGGCGGCCTGCCTGAAGTCCGGCGATTGGCGCGTCCAGATGGCGGCGGCCGATGTAGCCGGCCAGTTTGACGTGCAGAGCACGGTGCCCGAACTGCTGCGCCTTCTGGACGAGGAAGACGCCAAGCCGCCGCATCCGCCCCTGACCCACAGCTGGAGTCAGTCCAAGATGAACAGCGCGTTGGAGGATGGCGTCGATCGCTCGCCGGATACGACCATCGACCCCGTGGAAGGCACGAAGCGGTTTCGCTTGAAGCGAGCGCTGGTCACGGCGTTGGGCCGCCTCGGCGACAATCGGGCCGTTGCGCCGCTGGAGCGCATCATGGCCAGGGGCACGGATTTCTTCCCCGCCCTGGCCCAGGTGCCCGTGGCCCTGGCGCGCCTCGGCAGCCCCGGCAGCATTGCGGTGCTCCAGCGTCATTGGGACTACGGCGAGATCAATGTCCGCCTTCACGTCCGCCTGGCCCTGGCGTTCCTTAAAGGTGAGATCGGGAGGACCGAGTTTGAAAATCGCGTCAATCCCGCTTAACGATCTGCCGGCGGACCTGACGACCCCGGCGCTTTCCGAGGGCGAACCGACGGCCGGCAAGCGCGTCCGGCAAGTCTGGCCGGAATGGCGGGGGACCGGCGTACACCACGCCTTGTACCTGCCGGCGGATTGGGCGCCGGGCCGCACCCATCCGGTCATCGTCGAATACGCCGGGAACGGCGATTACCGGAATGGACTGGGCGACGTCTCGAACGGCACCGTTGAAGGCAGCAACCTTGGCTACGGCATCTCGGGGGGCAGCGGGTTCATCTGGGCTTGCCTGCCGTACGTGGACCCGGTCGGGAAACGCAACGCCACGCAATGGTGGGGCGACGTGGAGGCGACGGTGGACTACTGCCGGCAGAGCGTCGCGCGTAT
This sequence comes from uncultured bacterium, assembly GCA_903895695.1. Lineage (GTDB taxonomy): Bacteria > Verrucomicrobiota > Kiritimatiellia > CAIKKV01 > CAITUY01 > CAITUY01. The sequence goes on along the minus strand of CAITUY010000122.1, from coordinate 13,998 downwards.
CTGCACGCAATACGGCGGCGACGCAAGCGCCGTGTTCCTGGCCGGTTTTTCGCGAGGTGCGATTGCGTGCAATTTCATCGGGCTGCACGATGACACGATCGCCAGGCTCTGGGTCGGGTTCATCGCGCACAGCCAGTACGACGGCGTGATCGAATCCTGGCCCTATGCCGGCGCCGACCGCGCTTCCGCGCTGGGGCGCCTGCAGCGACTGAACGGGCGGCCCGTCTTCATCAGCCATGAGGGGTCCGCGAGCCCGACGCGCCGGTACCTGGAATCGACCGGCATCCGCGCGCCGTTCACGTATCTGGATCTACCGTACCCCAATCACACGGACGCCTGGGTGCTGCGCGACCTGCCGGAGCGGCAGCGCCTGCGCGACTGGGTAAGAGCCGTGAACGAATCTACGCCATGATTGACCTTCACACCCATTCGACGTTTTCGGACGGCACGCTTACGCCCGCCGCGCTGGTGGACCGCGCCCGCCAGGCGGGCCTGACCGCGCTGGCGCTGACGGATCACGACGGCATGATGGGGATCGACCCCTTTCTCGAGGCCTGCGGGACCGCTGGAATCCGGGGCATCTCCGGCGTCGAAATCAGCGTGGAGTTCGGCCCCGGCACGCTGCACATGCTCGGGCTTTTCCTCGACCACCGGAACCCGGCCCTCGATGCGGCCCTCATCCGGCTGCGGAACATGCGGGTCGACCGTAACCGCCTGATTCTCGAAAAGCTGCACAAACTCGGGATCGCGCTGGCCTGGGACGACGTGGCGAAGTTTGCGCTCGAAGACGTGGTCGGCCGGCCGCACTTTGCCATGGCGTTGATCGAGAAGGGTTTCGTGAAGGACAAGGACGAGGCCTTCGGCCGGCTGTTGGGCAAGGGGAAGCCGGCCTACGCGGACCGTTTCCGGCTTTCGGTCGCCGAGAGCATCGCCCTGATCCGCCAGGCAGGCGGCGTGTCGGTGTTGGCGCATCCGTTCACCCTGGGCTACGAGCGGCGGCGGTTGCGCGAGTATGTCGCCGACCTGACGCGCCAGGGATTGCAGGGCATTGAGGCGTACTACTCGGAGCACAATACCGACCAACAGAAGCAATGCCTGTCGATCGCCGAGGCGAACGGCCTGGCCGTGAGCGGCGGGTCGGATTTCCACGGCGCCATCAACCCCGATATCCACCTGGGCACGGGATTCGGCCACCTCAACGTGCCCGACAGCCTGGTGGACCTGTTGCATGCGCGCATCGTCCCCCATTGAGGGCGTTTATCTGCATGTCCCGTTCTGCGACGGGAAGTGCGGGTACTGTGCCTTCTATTCGCTGTCCGGCAGGACCGGCGACATCGACGACTATCTCGACGCCCTGGAGTTGGAACTGGAGGCGGAAAGTCGACTCCATTGCTACCGGCGGAGGACCGCCGGCTCCAAGTCGGCGTTGGCTCGTCTTGGAGCCGGCCGTCCCCGGCCGGTAGACGCCGTCGGGGACTGCGGGACCAGCAGCATGCAGGCCGCTGTCAGTCCGCAAGTGCCGCTGGCGCCGCGCACGCTCTACATGGGCGGTGGCACGCCCACGATTCTGACGGTCCGGCAGTTGGCCCGCCTGTGCGCGATCCCGGCCCGGCATCTGGATCTGCGGCGGCTGAAAGAATGGACCGTCGAGGCCAATCCCGGCACGCTCGACGCGGAACGCCTGGCCGTGCTGAAGGCCGCCGGCGTGAACCGGATCAGCCTTGGGGTGCAGTCGCTGGACGATGCGGTGCTGGCCCGGTTGGGACGGCGTCACACAGCGGCCCAGGCCCGCGAGGCCTGCGCGCTTATCCGGGCGGCAGGCTTCCGGAACTGGAGCCTCGATCTCATCGGATGCGTGCCGGGCGTCATGGCGCGGCAGTGGGCTGAGACCGTGCGGGCCGCGGTGGCGCTGGGGCCGCCCCACATGTCAGTCTACGCTCTGACGAGTGAGGAGGGGAGCCGGTTGGCGGGCCAGATCGCGGCGGGCGACGCGGCCCTGTTGGATGAGGAGGGGCAACTGGCCTGCCTGCACACGGCGGAACAGCTGCTGCGGGCGTCCGGCTTGCGGCGGTATGAGATCTCCAACTACGCCCGGCCCGGGTTCGAGTGCCGTCACAACGTATCCTGCTGGCGCGGGGAGTCGTATCTCGGCGTGGGCTGTGCGGCGGCCTCGCATGCGAACCACTCGCGCTGGACGAACGCGCCGGATCTGGACGCCTATTTGCAGGCAGCCCGGGCGGGGTCGATGCCGCCCCGTGAGGTCGAGCGGTTGACACCTGAAACAGAGGCGGTGGAACGGTTGATTTTTGGGCTGCGCATGGCTGAAGGCGTTGAGCCGGCCGGTATCCTGGCGGCTTTGGACGCCCGGAATGCATCCTTGCCTATTGGGGTAGGGCGACGGCGTCCCCGCCGCGCCGTAACAGGCACGCAACAGGCACGGCGCGGCGAGGACGCCGTCGCCCTACCTGGCGGTTCGATGGAACAGTCGGCACTCGGCACCCACTGGGCAACGACGTTCGCGCGCCTGCGGCGCGAAGGTCTGGTACGCACCCTCGGCGGGCGCCGGGTGTTGACGGCCCGCGGTCGCGATCTGGCCGACACCGTGGCGGTTGAACTCATGCCATAAGACCGTTCTCGGTTGACGGCGTGCGACTATTCGCGCACGCTGCCTGCACAGTTACCTGATGATGGGATCCAATTAGGCCGGAGAACAACCATGAGCAAGTTAAGGTTGGCGGGAGTGTTGGCGGCGGGATTGACCTTGGCGTGCGGCTCTCTCTGGGCCACGCCAGTCGTGTCGAACGTGCACGCGTCCCAGCGGACCGGCACCAAACAGGTCGATATCTATTACGATGTCACCGATGCCACCGGGCATGCGCAGTCGGTACAGGTGCTGATCTCCGCCGATGGAGGCGTCACCTATCGCATCCCCGTCGTCAATTTGTCGGGCGACGTGGGGACCGGGATCACGCCCGGATCGAACAAGCACATTGTCTGGAACGCCGGCTTGGACTGGAACGGGCAGTATGTGGATACGGCCCGTGTGCGGGTTATTTCCAGCGATGGCGTCACGCCCGTGCCGCCCCTCAACATGGCCTACATTCCGCCGGGACCGTTCCTGATGGGCACGAATCCCGGCGACGGCAACGACAACGAAAGACCAGTCCATACCGTGCAAGTTACCGCATTCTACATGGATAAGTTCGAAGTGTCGTACGCGTTGTGGACTGACGTCAGGACCTGGTCGGCTTCGCACGGGTACGATCTGAGCAACGGTTCCGGTCGCGCCGCCGATCACCCGGCTCAAACCATGAACTGGTTTGATGCAGTCAAGTGGTGCAACGCGAGGTCCGAGAAGGAAGGTCTGACGCCCGTCTACTACACCAGTGCCGATCAGAGCACCGTCTACCGAAGCAGCAATCTGAACCTATCCAACGCCTGCGTCAAATGGACGGCCAACGGGTACCGTCTACCGACCGAGGCTGAGTGGGAAAAGGCGGCCCGAGGCGGTCTGTCGGGAAAGCGCTATCCGTGGGGTGACACCATTGGCGGGAGCAATGCCAACTATTCAGGCAGCGGCGATCCGTACGAGAGTGGATCACCGGGGACCACACCCTGCGGTTACTACAACGGCGCGCAGACACCTGCCGGACCGGACATGGCGAATGGTTGCGGGCTGTACGACATGGCCGGCAATGTCTGGGAGTGGTGTTGGGACTGGTATGACAGCACGTACTATGGGTGGGCCGAAGCGGGCGATAACCCGAAAGGCCCCGCGACCGTTGGAAGCCGCGTCCTGCGGGGCGGCGCGTGGTACGACTACTCGGTCAACCTGCGGTGCGCCTGCCGGAACGCCGACGGGCCGGGGGGCTCGTACTACGGCTATGGCTTCCGTTGTGTGAGGGGGCTTTGATCTTTTTGCTCTGTCTTCTTTACCCTTTTTCGATTTTCGTCTGAGGATAGTTTCAGATGGCTGATTCCGACAATGTCCTTACACGGTTGCATGACCTGATGCTTTACGTCGTTCCGGTCTTGGCGAAGTTCCCGCGGGATCAGAAGTTCGTTTTGGGCGACAGGATTGAAATCAAGCTGTTGGACATTCAGGAGTGCTGCGTGCGGGCCTACTACAGCAAAGACAAGCGGCAGTACCTTGCGGATGCCAACATGGGCATTGAGGTGACACGGCATCTCGTTAGGCTGGCGCATGACCTGAAACTGCTGAACACGCAACGGTATGGAACCATTGCCGAGAAGTTGAATGATGTTGGGCGTATGATCGGCGGTTGGCTCAAGCATGCATGTGGTACCGAACGGCCGGAAACGAAAGGTTGAATGGAGACCCACAACCATTTGTACGAACGGATTTGCGCGTTCGACAACCTGTTGGCCGCGGCTCGCCTGGCGAGCCGCGGTAAGCGCTTTGCCGACGTGGTGGGGCGTTTCAACACGAACCTGGAGAGCGAGTTGATGGCCTTGCGGCGCGAGTTGTCGGAACGGACTTATCGGCCAGGCGGTTACAGCGTCAGGACGATCACTCGGCCGAAGACCCGCATGATCAGCGCCGCGCCGTTTCGCGACCGGGTGGTGCACCACGCCCTGTGCCGGGTCATCATGCCGTTATTCGAGCAGAAAATGATTTTCGATCTGTACTCCAATCGGGAGGGCAAGGGGACGCACGCGGCGATTCGCCGATGCCAGCATTACGCGCGCCGTTTTCCGTACGCACTCAAGTGCGACATTCGGAAGTACTTTCCGAGCATGGACCACGGCATTCTGAAGACCACGCTACGGCGGACGATCGGATGCCGCGAGACACTGTGGTTGCTGGACACGATTGTCGACGCGAGTAATCCGCAGGAGTCGGTCTGCACGGTGTTTCCCGGCGACGATCTGGCGGTTGCCGGCGCCGTTCGGGTGGGATTGCCTATCGGTAACCTGACCAGTCAGTGGTTTGGGTGCGTGTATCTTTCCGACTTCGACCACTGGGTCAAAGAAACGTTGCGGTGTCCTGGATATCTTCGGTATGTGGACGACTTCGTACTATTTGGTGAGGAACGGCGGCAGTTGACGGAATGGCGGGCGGCGATCCAAGGGGAATTGGCAGAGATGAGATTGCGTCTGAACGAACGCAAGTCGAGGACATACCAAACGAGGGATGGATTGACGTTTCTGGGGCAGAGGGTCTGGCCGAATCGGCGGCGACTTGTCGCGCCGAATGTCAGAGCGGCCCGGAGGCGGTTGGTGTGGTGTGCAAGGGAATGCGCGAGAGGCGCCTTGTCGCCACGCAGTCTGTCGCAACGGTGGTACAGTTGGCGCGGGCATGCGATGGAGGCGGATTCGGGAACGGCTGTCGAGAGGATCAGAGGTCAGATTGACGGAATTCTAGGTTCGGCGGGAATAGCGGACGCGTCCTGCGGGGCGGCACGTGGAACAACAACACGGACAACCTGCGGTGCGCCTACCGGAACAACAACGGGCCGGGGAACACGAACAACAACAATGGCTTCCGTTGTGTGAGGGGGATCGAAGCCGCGCCAGTCGCGGTGTGGGCGGAGCGGTGGCGTTCACGGACGCCGTCGGCGACCCTTCGAAGCCCACCGGTCGGACCTGTTTCGCGGGTCATGAGGCGTGCGGAACGAAGACGGGACGAGAAATGGGGCCGGTAGACGGAAGTCGAAAGCCCCAGTTCTCCGAAACGAACGTGAATGCAAACGGAGTGTGTCAGATGACGCGAATACATATCGGCCGCTACTGTGCCGTTTGGGCCTTGATTCTGGGGGCCGCGATGGGGACGCAGGCCGACACGGCCTCCGGTGATTCGGGGGTGTTCGCCTTCGACACCCGAATCGGCGTCGCGTCAGCCGTGTCAGACTCGGCCGGGTTTGTATTCGACACGCGGGGTGGGTTGGGGACCGATGCATCGGGTGTGTCGCCGTTGTTCGCGTTCGACACCCGCAGCGGGCGCGTCTTGTCTTTGACCGTCGGCGGGCCGACCGACTGCACGCCCGGCCAGACCCTTCAACTGGCGTGTTTGGCCTCTTGCGACGACGGGACATTTGCGGATGTCGCCACGTTGTGCGACTGGTGGGTTGACGGCGCGGCGCCGGATGGAACCTTTGTGGGCTGCGGTCAATTCACGGCCGGGACTCCGGCCTCGCCCACGACCGTCAATGTGCGCGCGGGCTACAAACGGCCCTCCGGTTATGTGGTGGCGCCGCCGTTCGAAGTGACGATCGCCAAGGCGTTGACAGTACAGATGGGATTGTGTGTGGCGACGCCGAATGGTTCCGCCGGCAATTGGGATTTGAACACCTCCGAGTGTACCGTAGCCGGCGCCTACGGCTCGGTTACTTGGCAATGGCAACTGGATGGCGTGACGCTCGCCAACTGTATTGGGCCAGCCTTGGCAGGATGGCGGGTCACCGGGGCGGCCGGCACGCGACTGCTGACCGTGATCGCGACCGACATGCAGGGCCGGCGGGCGACGGCATCGGTGAAGGTGGTGTTTAACAAGTCGGCGGTGGACGGACAACCTTCGGTACGTTTTCCGGCCGTAGATCCAGTGGGTGGGACCATGTTGGGGGGACCCTACGGGAATCCCTTCGCTTTCTCGACCGACCGGATCGCTGCTGGTCTCGTTGTAATCACGCACGGTTACCAGGGCACGGGCACGGACCCATGGCTGCTGAGTTTCTGTACCGATGCCCAAGACCGGTTGGGAAGCATAACCAACCCTATCCCGAATATTGCGATCCTCGACTGGCATGAACTGGCTGACCCCTCCGGTCTGGACAGTTGGAGTGCGCAATTTGATGGCGTGAGTTGGATATCGTGGCTGAAGTACCTCGGGTACCCGGAGTTGTTTGTTATGGGGTTGATGGCGGTCCACGCTCCGGCCACCGACCAGGGCGTTCACCTCGCGAACTGGATCCTCGCACAGGTCCGCGCGGGCAATGTTGATCCATCGGCTCCAATCCAACTCATTGGACATAGTGCCGGCGGCTTTGTCGTGTCGGAATGCGCGAAGCAACTGCGCAACATCGGTGGCTTCAGCAACATTCAGGTCACGACACTTGACACTCCGTTCATCGTGCCGGGCGATGACACTTGGTTGCACCCAGCGAGCGCTAACGGTGCAAAGACAACGATTGAGCGGTATTACGCGGAAGCTGGTTATGGAACCGTTGCGTGGTGGGTCGGTGGCCCAGTGGCAGGGACGGGATATTTCGAATACGATTTGAAACCTCAGAGTTGGTTCCCACTCAGACCGACTGAGCATTCCCGCGTTCACGACTGGTATGTCTATCAGACGACACCAAGCGGTGCGGACGTTCAAAATGGGTTCTACTATTCGCCGTTCATGCAGAACGGCTTTCACGGTCAGGATCTGTCCGCTATGTCTGCGATGACGTCGATGGGGATAGCGGCGGGCAGCGAAGAACCATTGACCGGATTCGACACGTTCGGCCTTGTCGGAACGAACGGAGGTTGTTTCCGTGTCGAGGAGGAAGCCGACGCCGGCATCCTCAAGACCATGGTCGTTCCGATCGGCGCGCAGACGGTCCGATTCCATTACCAATTCGTGTCAGGTGGCGATGGTGATTTTCTGACGGTGCGTTGGGGCACAAATGGTACGCCGCTCTTTGTCGGCTCCGACATGGATTTGTCTCGAAACACGTCTCTGGAAGGATCCGCGTCCATCGCACAGTATGCCGGCCAAACGAATCAACTGATTTTCACTCTGGTCAGCCGGGGGGTGCCCAATGCAGTTGTGGAGATTTGTGATATCGTGGTGACAATTCTCGATGATGCCGACAACGACGGACTATCGAACGACCAAGAGGCAGCGCTGTTGACGGATCCGATGAACCCCGACACCGACGGCGACGGGTTGACGGATGGCGACGAGATCAACGTCTACCACACCAATCCTTTGCTGGCGGATTCCGATAACGACGGCGTGTCGGACGGCATGGAGATCGCCGCGGGTACCGATCCCAACGACAAGGAGTCCTGTTTCAAAGTCGTGCGGGCCGACGCGGCGGTCGGCGGACTGTTGTCGATCGTGTGGAACGGTCGCGCGGATCGGACGTATCGCGTCAACCGGCGTACGGACCTGACACAACGGGGTTACGACACGATTACCACGGGTGTACCGGGCGTCGCCCCACGGACCGAGTATGTGATTCCGACTGCCACTGGGGCGCCTGACTCGGCGTTTTACTGGGTCGAGATGGAATGAGAAGGGTGAGTATCTTGGCTCATCTGGCGCGCTTGATACGTATGCGCCGATATGCAAATATACATACATGAGCACCAAGACCATCGCGATTGAATCAACTGTCTACGCCCGACTTGCTGGCGAGAAGCGGGAGTCGGAATCGTTTACCAAAGTGATTGGCAGACTGCTCAATGTTGCCGCCGCAGCGCACACGGGCCGTAGCATCGTAGCGGCTTTGGACAAAACGGAAGCACTGCCGGATCGCGAGGCAGAGCAGATGCTCGCGGTTGTCCGAGAGAATCGAACCCAGGAAAAGTGGAGACTCCATGCTCTGCGTTGACACCACGTTCCTTGTCGATTTGTGGAGGAGTGCAGGGCGCGAGGACGCGGGTTGTGTCCGTCTCCTGCGCGAGGCAGGAAGTGAAACGTTTGCCGTGCCCGCACACGCGGCAGGCGAGTTTCTCGAAGGAGGCGCTGTCGTTTCGCCGCGACGCTTCAACGAGTCGCTGGAGTTCCTCCGGTTGTTCGCGCTGGGACAGGTTGGATTGGAGACGGCCGAGCATTACGCGCGAACCGTGGCCGACCTGCGGACGCGCAACGTACTGGGCGGTTTGTCGAAACCGGACCTGTGGATTGCCGCCTGGGCACTCGAACACGGTTCTCCCTTGGTGACACGCAACACCGGGCATTTTCGGGCCATCAAGCGATTGGAGTTGATCGCCTACGACATGTGATCGGGCGCGATGTCGTTCCGGGCGCCGGCTTGACTGGAGGGTGATGTCCCCACGGAATCTGTGTGGCCATAGTGGGAATTGCCACGGCCGACACCGTGGCAGTTGAACTCATGCCGTGAATGTGCTAACCATTGCCACACTTGAATGAAGAATCACGCCCAGTGGGAAGCCAACCTGTTCGAACTGATCCGCCGCACGTCGGTCGACCTGCCGGCCGATGTCGAATCGTCCCTGCGCCGGGCCCTGTCCGTTGAGAAAAAAGGCAGCCGTGCCCGGTGGGTGCTGGAGACGATCCTGTCGAACGTGGAGGCCGCCCGGAAGAACGATGCGCCGCTGTGTCAGGACACCGGCAGCCTGATCTTCCGGTTTCATGTGCCGGTGGGGTTCGATACCAACGCGTTGGCGGCGGCAGCCCGGTTGGCCGTTGCGCGCGCCACGCGGCTGGGCTACCTGCGCCAGAATACGATCGACTCCTTGACGGGCGAGCCCTACCAGACCAACGTGGCCTACGGGGCCCCGGTATTCTGTTTCGAACAATGCGCCCGCAGCACGGTGGATGTGCGACTGTTGATGAAGGGCGGCGGATGCGAGAATATGGGCCGCCAGTACAGCCTGCCCGACGAGGCGATCGCGGCAGGCCGCGATCTGGATGGCGTGCGGCGCTGCATCCTGGATGCCTTGGTTCAGACCCAGGGGAACGGCTGCGCGCCGGGCATCCTGGGCGTATCGATCGGCGGCGACCGTTGCACCGGTTGCGAACACGCCAAGGAGCAATTCCTGCGCAAACTGGACGATCGCGCCCGTATCCGCGTGCTAGCGCGGCTTGAGCAGCGGATCGTGCGCGAGGCTCGCACGCTCGACATCGGCCCCATGGGCCTGGGGGGCCAGACGGCGGTGCTGGGAGTGAAGATCGGGGCGCTCAGCCGTCTGCCCGCATCGTTTTTCGTGTCGGTCTCCTACATGTGCTGGGCGTTCCGGCGGCGCGGCGCGGTGCTCAGCCCCAGCGGAGGGATGAAGCGATGGCTGTACTGACCCCGCGGGCGCTGCGCTATCCGTTTACGGCCGAGCAGGTGCTGCCGCTCGAAGCCGGCCAATTCGTGTCGGTCAGCGGATTGCTTTTCACGGCGCGGGATCGCCTGCACAAGCACCTGTACGAGGGCGGCAAGTGCCCCGTCAGTCTGAAGGATGGCGGACTCTACCACTGCGGCCCGGTGGCCATCCGGCAGGATGGGGCCTGGGTGGTGCGGGCGGCGGGTCCGACTACATCCATCCGCGAGGAACCGTATCTTCCCCGGATCGTCAAGCAGCACGGCGTCCGCCTCATCATCGGCAAGGGGTCGATGGGCCCGCGGACCGAGCAGGTGTGCGCCGAAAACGGTTGCGTATATCTGCACGCGGTAGGCGGCGCAGCGCAGGTGCTGGCCGGGAAGGTGACGGCGGTCAAGGGTCTGCACTTCGCCCGCGAATTCGGCCTCGCCGAGGCCATGTGGGAACTCGAGGTGAGTGACTTCCCCGCCATTGTCGCCATTGACGCGCACGGTCGCAGCATGCTGCGACGCATCCAGACCGCCTCCCGCCGCCATCTCAAGCGCGTGCTCCGCGACGGCGATCGCTTCGAGGCGTGAGCCGTTTGAACAGTGAACAGTGACCGGTAAATAGTGAACAGTGGACCAGTGAGCAGCGAATGGTGAACGGTCGCAGGAACCGTTCACTGTTTACCGTTCACTGTTCACTTCTTTTCCCACATGCGCATCATCTTCATGGGATCGGCGGCGTTCGCCTGCCCGTCGCTGGAACGCCTCTTGGCGAATCCGGCCGACGAAGTCGTGGGCATCGTGACCCAGCCGGACCGGCCCAAGGGCCGGCGCCTCGAATTGGCGCCGTGTCCGGTCAAGGACCGACTCGGCAACCGCGGCATCCCCGTGTTCACGCCCGAGAAAGTCAACACGCCCGAAAGTCTGGCCATCCTTGGCGCATTGCGGCCGGATGTTATCGTGGTCGTTGCTTATGGGCAGATCCTCAAGCCGGCCCTGTTGGCCCTGCCGCCGTTGGGCTGCATCAATGTCCATGGATCGCTGCTGCCCAAGTTCCGCGGCGCCGCGCCGATCCAATGGGCGGTCGCCCTTGGCGAGCAGGTGACCGGCGTGACGACCATGTTCCTCAACGAGCGCATGGATGCCGGCGACATGATCCTCAAACGCGAGCTGACGATTGCCGGGGACGACACCGGCGGCACGCTGCACGATAAGCTGGCCGCGGTGGGGGCCGACGCCTTGGCCGAGACCATGGCCCTGTTGCGCGCGGGCCGGGCGCCGCGCGTGCCCCAGGATGAGAACGCGGCCACGGTCGCGCCGAAATTGAAGAAGACGGACGGGCGCATTGACTGGACGATGCCTGCGCAGACGATTCAAAACCGGCTGCGTGCGTTCAATCCCTGGCCCGGTTGCCAGTGCGAACTACCCGCCGGTTCGGGCCGTTGGGTCAAGATTCTAGCAGCAGGCATGGAGCCCGACGGCCAGGCTGGTCCGGGCGCGATCCTCTCCAACGCCGAGGCAGGCCCGCTCGTGCAGACCGGCGCCGGCGCCTTGCGCCTGCTGGTGGTCCAACCCGAAGGGAAGAAACCGATGCCCGGCAGCGCCTTCGTGCGCGGGTATCCGCTGCGGGCGGGCGACCGGGCCGGCTGAGGACGAGCCGCCGCACGGCGCTTCCATGAACTTCACCCCTGCGTGGGCACGACGAAGCGTGCCCCTCCATGGGATGCGCCTATCTCGGTTCTGTTTCTTGGAGGGCGCCGCTCCGTCGGCGCCGAAGCTGTGCAGGCGCACGGGCCGCGAGACGGTCCCGCCCGAAGGTCCAGGCCCGCATCACGGTCACTCGACGCTGAATTCGGCGTCGACCACGGCCTTGATGGTCTTTTCGATCGAGGAGGTGTCGAGCTCGCCGCCGCCGGATACCTCGGTCGAATAGACCGGCGTGATCTGGAAGACGCCTTGCTGAGCGGAGCGCAAACGGCCCAGTTTGGCGTCCGCGTTGGCGACGATGGTGTGGGCGCGGCGGCCGGCATCCTTCGTGGCTTCACCCAGCATCTCAATCTTCAAGCCTTCAAGTCCCGTGTAGTAATACTCCGGCATTCCTGAGGTCAGCTCGACGCCATCCTTGATCAGGGCGCTGCTGTCCTTGGACACCGCGTCCACGAGTTTCACGTCCGGGAGGCGGATCGTCACTGACTGCTGCAGCGTGTAGGACTCAATCTCACTCGTGTCGTGTCCGTTGGTGTCGCGCTTGCGTTGCGTTTCAATCGAGACGGCTGACAGGCTCACGTGCTCCGCCGCGACGCCTTTCTGGCCCAGCCACGCGGTCACCTTGGCCATATCGCGTTCGACCACCTGGTAAGCCTGCGGCAGTTGCGCAGCCCGGGCCGTGAGTTGGCCGTGCCAGATGCCGAAGTCAGACGAGATGTGTTTTTCGGCATAGCCTTTGACGCGGATGGCCTTGTCGGAGGCCTTGGTCTGCATGACCACGTTGCCGGCCACCAGGGTGCAGAAGATCAGGCTGATGCCGATGACGAAGGCGGCAGAGACTAGCCGGATGCGGGCGGGGGCGGTGTCGGAACTCATGAAAGCGGTCTCCTTCTACTGGCTGGCCGGGGATTATGGTCCGCGGTTGGCGGGGAAGCAATGGCGGATTGGCGGGGAGGAGTCTATTCGAGTTCGTCGGCCAGTTGGAGGCTGGACACGATGGTGACGCCGTGCACCGTTACGCCGTATAGGGCCCCGAAATGCACGCGGTCACTGGTCCAGAGGTGCGTGCAGGCTGGTGACGAGTTTGCCGCGGCGTGCCAACACGTTCAAGAGTTGTCGCGTCGCGCTCTTGTCGTCGCTGGCCGAGAAGAGGATGTTCGCATCAAGAAAAACCTTCACGAACGCTTCCTCGGAAGATGCCTGGCCAGTGCCGCATCCGCGGCATCGAACTCGGCAATACGAGCGTCGGAGTACAGCTCGATGGGGAAGGCGACCGCCGGGTGAAGAACAATCCCGTCGTCCTCTGCACTCGCCATCACGACGCCGCCCTTGTCAACACCCAGTGCCTTGCGGAGCGCTTTGGGGAGCGTCATGGTGCCTCGCGCGCTGATCTGTATGGTAGCTGTCATATTGCTACATTACGGCATTGTCGTATTGCAGTCAACCGGCATGACGGCGTTGCGCTTGCGCGGGGGGACTCTGGCCTCGACACGCCCTGCCGAAGGGTTGGACGAGGATTCGGGGCCTCCCCACTTTGGTTTGCCTGAGGGGGGTAATTTCCCTATCATCGGCGCGTTTCGGTGTGGGCCATGGCGGTCTGCGCCGGGGAAGGGATGCGTATGGCCCAAGCCGGCTCCAGCGATTCGACGTTGAGGGAATTGGCGGCGGTGTTGGCCACGATGGACAACGCTGACGCCGTCTACGACGTGTTGTTTGCGTTGCTGACGTCCCGCGAGCGCGAGAAGATCGCGTTGCGCTGGCGATTGACCTGCCTGCTCCAGAAGGGGCAGACGCAACGAGCAGTGGCGGCGGAACTCGGGATTAGCCTGTGCAAGATCACGCGCGGATCGCGCGAGTTGAAGTATGGTCCGGCCGCTTTCCGCCAGGCCGTTCGGAAAGCCGTGGGCGAAGCCGACGCCGCGGCAAAAGGGAGATGACGATGTTCAGTCCGGTATCGCGTAAAATGGATTTTCCCGCGCTCGAGCGGGAGATCCTTGAATTTTGGGCCGCGCACCACACGTTCGAGAAATCGCTCGAACAGCGGCGCGGCGCGCCCGAGTATGTCTTCTACGACGGCCCGCCCTTTGCCACGGGCCTGCCGCACTACGGGCACCTGCTCGCAGGGACCATCAAGGACATCGTGCCGCGCTACCAGACCATGCGCGGCCGCTACGTTGACCGCCGCTTCGGCTGGGACTGCCACGGGTTGCCGGTGGAGTACGAGGTGGAGCAGGACCTGGGCATCAGCGGCAAGAGCGAGATCGAGAAGATGGGCGTGGACGTCTTCAACGAGCGCTGCCGC
>CAITUY010000121.1 GCA_903895695.1 uncultured bacterium | reverse complement strand
TCGTCGGCGTTATCCACGGGGACGAGGAACCCGCGGCGGCCCTCGGCCTTCATGCGGATTGCGATTGGCAGCACGCCCTTGATGCGGCGGACTTCGCCGCTCAGGGCCAGTTCGCCGATCAGGGCGTACTCGGCGAGCCGTTCCACCTGCACGGCGTCCTGGGTGGCCAGGATACCCATGGCGATCGGCAGGTCGAAGTTCGGGCCTTCCTTGCGGATATCGGCCGGGGCCAGGTTGATCGTGGTCTTGCCGACATGCGGCTTGTAGCCGGAATTGGTGACGGCGGTGTGGACGCGATCCTTGCTCTCCTTGACCGCGGTGTCGGGCAATCCGACGATTACCGTGGAAGGGTCGCCGTGGCCGGCATTGACCTCGATTTCCACCGGATAGGCATCCACGCCGTAGACCGCCCCCGAATAGACCCGCGCAAGCATCACGGGATAATAGTTAACTATTATCTAATATAACAGTTAAATAAACGGCGAGGGGTGGGTCGAGGCAGAAGGCGCCTCCGTGGGTGCCGCCCGGGGAAAGGTCGACAGGATTGACAGGATGTTACAGGATTTCGGTGCAGCAGACGGAAGGGAGGGCATGTGCCGGCAACGGCAACCCAAATCCCGTCCAATCCTGTAAATCCTGTCTAGGACTGACTGTCCCAGTCAAATCGACGTGTGAGAGGAAGACCCACGGAACCGCCTTGCGCCCCTTCCTTGCACCCGCATAGCTCGCGCTTGCGTCACAGCATGCCTATGCTATTCTGTAAGCATGATAAGGACGCAGATACAGCTCGAGAATGACGTGTATGGGCAACTTCGACAGTTTGCGGTGCAGCGTCACCGGTCGATGGCGGCCTGTATTCGCGATGCCATCGGTCTCTTCCTGGTGCAGGCAAAAGGTCCCGGCGACGATCTGTCGGATATTGCCGGCAAGTTCAAGCCTCTGCCCATGGACGACATCAAGGGCCATGACCGGTTTTGGGCCGAGGCGTCGATCAAAGGACGGCGCGCTCCATGAAGCTCGCCTTCGTCGACACGTCAGGCTTCTACGCCGAGTTGGACGGCTCCGACCCGCAGCACCCCAAGGCGCGCGACGCCTTCGCCCGCGCCCAACGCGAGGGCTGGCAACTCATCACGACCAACTACGTCGTGCACGAGAGTTGGGCGGTCATCCAGGCTCGTTTGGGGTGGGAGGCCGTTGACGCCTGGCGCGATCGATTGGTCGTCCTCTGCGAGATCGTATGGATAACGGCCGAACTGCACGCCCTCGGCGAGGCGCGGTGCCGTCAGGCCAGGCAACGCCACTTAAGTCTGACTGATTGCACCTCGATCGAACTCATGCGACGGCGCGGGATTCGACACGCCATTGCGTTCGACGAGCATCTCACTCGCGAAGGGTTCAAGTTGCCGGCCTGACTCGTGCCGGGCCTCTTCGTATGACATCGCCGGCGCCAAGGTTCTGACCCGTGCAAATGTTCCGTTCCCGCCACGCACGTCGATGACCGACCGATCTCGTCCGCCGGCCGCGCGCGTGTTCCGACCAGCTCAAACCGCGGCACGCTGACATGGGAGACCGGCAAGGAACGAGATTGACGGAGGATTTGCCGTCTAAGGGTTGGCCCCGATGACCCGGTTCAGGTCACTACATCGCGCGCCGCTTGTCATCCAAATTGGCGAATGACGATTCCGCTGAAATAGTCGGCGGGGACCCTACGGGGATCCCCGCCGCACTCGGCGTACCGCCAGGCGCGCCGTTTCGCTTTCACCTGGGACGGTGAACTGCGGACCAGATGTAGTTCGTTGCGGTCGAGCAACTCCCACGCCACCTCTTCGCCGCCCTGTATGCCGAGCGCCGCCGCCAG
>CAITUY010000120.1 GCA_903895695.1 uncultured bacterium | reverse complement strand
GGTTGGGCTCTTGGCCTCGAGCCGGTGCCCATTCTTGGGGTTCGCATAGTAGAAATACCAATCCCCGAATCCATCGGGAACGGTGACGGGTTTCTTTAGAAAGGCTTCAGCTTGATTGGTGGCCGTCGCCCGGATGGCCTCGAAACCGGGCGAAGCCTTCAGGGCGGCCAGTTCGCCGGTGGTGGTCGCCAGGCGCGGCGGGTCGGGGAAGGTGATGTTCGTGGAGGTTGCGCCAGCTCCGGCGAGCGACCACAGGGCCGCCAGGCAGAACACCGCCCATGGGCTTTTCTGTTGGCTTCTCTGCACGCGGTCTGGACAGAGCCGGACCCTCCAGGGGAGGCAAGATGGCCCATATGCTCTGGAGGGACGACCTCCGTGAATCCCCTGTAAGCCCTTTTTGGAGGGGCAAAGGCTCCTCCTCAGTGCAATGATGGCCCGGGTTCGCGTCGCAAGGTGCGGCGTGTCCCAATAATGCACGCCTGCTGAGGAGGAGCGAGATGAAGTATTACACATCGACGACGGAATTCAACTGCGGGATCGATCTGCACGCCCGCGAGATGTACGTGTGCGTAATGGATCGTCAAGGGGCCAAACTGGTGCACACGAATATTGTGGGCAACGACTTTGCCTTCTTCCTGAAGAAGGTCGAGCCGTATCGCCATTCGCTGACGGTGGTGTGCGAGTGCACGTTCAACTGGTACTGGCTGGCCGATGCGTGCTTCGAGGCGAAAGTGCCGTTCGTTCTGGCGCATGCGCTCTACCTGAAGCACATTACCAGCAGCAAGAACAAGAACGACCGGATCGACTCGGAGAAGTTAGCGCACCTGTTACGGGCGAATCTCATTCCGCCCTCCTATGTGTACCCCTCTGGACGGCGGCCGATCCGGACGCTTCTGCGCCAGCGCATGAGTTATGTCTGGCAGCGCGCCGCCTTGATGACCCATGTGTCCATGAATCAGACGGCGGAGGGACTCACGCCTGTGGCGAAGGGGGGGCACAATCGCGATGTCTGGATCGAACGGATTCTGGCCCAGTACGACAACCCCTTGCATCGCATGGGGGTGACCTGTGAGATGGATATGATTCGCGCCTACGACACCCAGATCGTGAAACTGGAGGCCGAGATCATCCGGCAGGCCAAGCACCATGAAGGCCGTGATTATCAACTCCTGAACACCGTCCCAGGTATTGGCCCAATACTGGCTATGACCATCCTTTTTGAACTCGACGCGATTGAGCGTTTCCCCACGGTGAAGGATTTCTTGAGTTACTCACGCTTGGTCAAGGGCTCGGTGGCCAGCGCCGGTAAAGTCAAGGGGTTGACCGGCGGCAAGATGGGCAACGCCTACCTGCGCTGGGCCTTCGGAGAGGCCGCCGTCATCTGCAAACGCAACCATCCGCTGCTCACCCCCTACGCCGATCGGCTCATCGCCAAGCGCGGCAAGTTCAAAGGCAACGCCATTCTAGCCGCCAAGTTGGCGCGGGCGGTGTACTTCATGCTGCGGAAAGGAACGGCGTTTGAGGCCGAGAAGGTGATCGCCACCTCGGTGTGACATCATGACTTTTGCCCGGATGGAGATGAGCCCGAAGTGACGACTGGGAAGCCGCTTTGCTACCCTCTGGAACCGAGACGACGATGCCTTGGGCCAGTGAGCCCGGATCTTCTCGTAGGGAAGCAGGCAAGCCCTGTCTCCGTGAATGGGCCGCTCCGTCTCGGGCGCTTAAGATTGCTTTGAATGATGAGGTCATCCGCCCCTGACCCGAGCCCGCCAAAAACTGGGAGTCCGGCCTCGATGTCGGACAAGCCCGCCTTCCGGCGTGAATGGGTGGGGCCAGGGCGAACCGCTGGAGTTTCTGGGCCTCCGTCGCGCGTTTGATGCGACGGCCGTGAGCCGAGTCGGACCGCTGCAGACAACGAGGTCTGCAGAGCCTGGCTCCACCTCTACTGAGCCCGTATGGTTGTTTGGTCGGAAGACCCGTTAACCGAATTCAAGTCGGAGACCCTCGTTCAAGGTTCGTCAGAGCCCGGGAGAAAATACACTCCGGGTTCGGGTCGCTTTTCCCTTGTCAACCCTCGGGCTTAATGGTTGTCGTCCGCGTGCGAAAACAGCCAAAGGAAAAGACCATGAATGGCGCCTGCGAAGACCCGCCAGGTACTCGACACGCTTTGTGTGTTGTGATCCTTGCGCCCTACGCCAACGCCTGCCCGAACACCCAGTCCACCACGGCCCTGTAATGGCTGGGGTGACTGCGGCGAATGCGCGTAAGAACGGACTGGAAATCCGTGAATGAATGGGCCAGATACTCCCACTGCTCCATCATTTTATCCCTCTGGTGTTGGGCTCCGCTCAACACCTGACCATAGCCTTCGAACAACAGTCCATGGAACTTGATGAGTTGCTTACGGCGGGCCTCCGGCGACAGAGGCGGCAGTCCTTTGATGAGGGCAGGAAGGAAGGGATTCCTCAACGCAGCCCGGCCGATCATCCAGGCAGCGGTCCCCGGGAGTCTCCCGGCCACGTCGCGGAATCCCTCAACCGAGGCGATATCGCCGTTGTAAACAAACGGATGCCGGCACAAGGCAAGCGCCTGCCGGGCACGGTCCACATCCACGGCACCAGCATACATCTGGTCGGCGGTGCGCGCGTGCAGGGTCACCTCCGCCAACGGATAAAGGTTGAGGACCGACATCACCGCGATGTAGTCATCGGGGTTATGGTACCCCAACCGCAGTTTTACCGACAGACGGACAGGCGAGTTTTCCAGGACCTGAGCCAGGATGGCGTCAATGCGTTCGGGGTAGGGTAAAAGCCCCGCGCCACGTCCTCGCCCTGCCGTCGTCGGATGAGGACAGCCCAGATTCCAATTCACCTCGGCATGCCCGGTGGCGTGCAATTCACGCAAAGCGGCGGAAAAGGTTGGCGCATGATTCGTCAGCACTTGCGGGATTGTCCGCATGCCCCGATTCTGTTCCGGCGCCACCTGATGCAATTCGGCTGGGCGAAGTGCCTGCCCCTGCTTCAGTTGGATGAACGGCGCAACCGCCCGTTCGAACCCACCGAAACAACGGGCAAACGCGTCGCGATAAACAGCATCCGTAATCCCGCGG
>CAITUY010000119.1 GCA_903895695.1 uncultured bacterium | reverse complement strand
TCGTCCTTGAAGGCACCTCCTACCGCATGCGCGAAAGAAAACCCGACTGAAATACAAACGCGGCGGGGCGGATCACCCGCCCCGCCGCCTTCGCAACTTCATCCCGCCACCCCAGCTACATGTTCACGCCGCCGCTGGTACCAGGCCGTTGTCGACGGCAGGCGCGGCGGACGAGAGGCCATTCGTGGCCGCGTCCGGCGCGGTTTCGACGACGGGGGCGTGCGCCGGTTCAACAGCGGATAGCGCCGTGAGGCCGGTCGCGGCTGGCGGCTCGGCGCGCGCAGTGGCGACGAAGAACACCGCGGCACAGGCAACAGTCACACTCAGGCAGGCAGGCAGGCGGATCTTCATGGCGTGGTCTCCTCCCATCGGGTCGGTGGCGCAAAGAGTCGGGCAAAAAGTTCCGCGCGGGGCGGAAAGGACGTAAAGGCTGCCCCGGGCTGACGCGTGGAGCATGCCCCTTGCGGCGCACGCGCTGGGCGGCATCGTTCGGAGTCTGGCCCCGGCGCTTCATTCCACTGTTGTGTCATTGCACCGTTATTCCGGGAGTGTCCCCCGCATGACACACTCCACTGGGGGGCGACTCTACATTCCGTCCATGGGGGATGTAAAGACCAGATTCGTTTCTCAGGATTTCACCCGATTGGCCCCGGGAGGCACCCCGTGCCAACGCCGGTACGCGGCACTGAAATGATGGGCTTCGGGGAACCCGCAGGCCATCCCCACTTCCAGCACTTTCATCGACGTGTTGGACAACAAGTGCGCGGCCTGCTCCATGCGAAGGCGCAGAATTTCACGGTAAGGGCTGCGCCTCAGAATCGTCCGGAATCGCAGTTCCAGCAAACGGCGCGACACACCGATGCCCTTCGCCACCTGCCCCACCTTCAGCGGCTCTGCCAGGCGCGACCGGATGTAGGTGCTCGCCCGCGCCACGACCGGGTCGGCTCCCAGGCAGCAGGCGGATGACTCCCGGTGCAGCACGCGTACGGGCGGGATCCATAGCCGCACGGGTGGCCCGCGATAGGCCTTCTCGATCCGGGCCTGCAGTTGCCGTGCCGCCTCGCGCCCCACCAGCCGGCCGGGCAGTTCCACGGAGGACAACGTCATTCCCGCGAACAGACCCTGCATCAAGGCGTTGCCCGTCCCGATAACCGCCACCTCGTCCGGCACCTGCCGCCCCATTTCGCGGCAAACGGCAAGAACCAGGCGCGCATGATAATCGGTGGCGCCATAGACGCCTGCCGGCCGCGGAAGTGCCTCCAGCCACGGCCGCCACATCGCCACCGCTCGGGGCGCTCCCGCAGGTGGCGCGCAACTCACAACCGCCCCGGCTGCGCGGAGCACCTCGTCGAACCCTTCATGGCGCAAACGCGAGTGGAAGACCCCCGAGACGCCGACGAATCCAAAGTGCCGCAACCCGCTTTCCAGGAATGCCCGCGCCACCATCCGTCCCGCCTCACGATCGTCGGGGACAACCGCATCCACCGTGCGGATGTCCGAAAGGTTGGCGATGTTGACTAGCGGTATCCGGTCGAACCCGTGATCGCCAATCCACTTGTCGCTGACAAACGGCCCGATGATTCCCTGCAGGGAGCCGGAGACGAATAGCGCCGCCAAGGCCGCATCATGGCCCGATGCCAGCGGCAGCACGGGCCACCCGGTCGCACCCCCGAAGTGCTCCTGCACGCCTTGGTAGACCGAGGTCGCATAGTCCAGATCCGTGTCGAACAGGATCGCCACAGCCCCTCCCGAATCGCGCTTCACTGCCCTCATGCGCATATATATACCATCTTTTTACGTATATACGCAACGACAGAGCAGGCCGGCCCTGTTAAGGTTGGATCATGAATGAAGGACCGAAAGGGAGGTTTTCATGAAACGGGCTTTGATTACTGGAATTACCGGGCAGGACGGATCCTACCTGACGGAACTGTTGCTCGCCAAAGGCTACGAGGTCCACGGCGTTATCCGCCGGTCGTCATCGTTCAACACGGGCCGCATCGACCACTTGTATTGCGATCCCCATGTGCGTGGGTCGCGCCTCTTCCTGCACTTCGGCGACCTGGCCGATTCCGTCCAGATGATCCAATTGGTCTACGAACTGCAGCCCGACGAGATCTATCACCTCGGTGCCCAGAGCCATGTCCGCGTCTCGTTCGACATTCCCGAGTACACGGGCGATGTCACCGGGCTGAGCGCGGTCCGAATTCTCGAGGCCCTGCGCAAGGCGGGCCGCGACCGCAAGACGCGCTTCTACCAGGCTTCGTCCTCCGAAATGTTCGGCCGCGTGCAGGAAGTCCCGCAAACGGAGTCCACGCCTTTCTGGCCCCGCTCGCCTTACGGGTGCGCCAAGGTCTATGCGTTCTGGCTGACCGTGAACTACCGCGAAGCCTACGGCGTGCATGCCAGCAACGGCATTCTCTTCAACCACGAATCGCCCCGCCGCGGCGAGACGTTCGTCACGCGCAAAATTACCCGCGCTGCCACCCGCATCAAGCTGGGTCTCGAAAACTCGCTCTATCTCGGCAACCTCGACGCCAAGCGCGACTGGGGGTTTGCCGGCGACTACGTCGAGGCCATGTGGCGCATGCTCCAGCAGGACGAGCCCGACGACTACGTGATCGCCACCAACGAGACGCACTCCGTCCGCGAGTTCTGCGAGGAAGCCTTCAGCCTGCTGGACCTCGACTGGCAGGACTACGTCAAGCACGACACGCGCTACGAGCGACCGTCGGAAGTGGACCTGCTGATTGGCAACCCCGCCAAGGCCCGGCGCGTGCTCGGCTGGGAGCCCCGCGTGCATTTCAAGGACCTCGTGAAACTGATGATCGACGAGGACCTGAAACTCGCCATGCGTGAACTGGCCATGGCCCAGGCCAGCGACTCGCTGACCCCGCTGCCGCCGCACGCGGCCCCGGTGGCGCCTGACGCCCCGCCCGCCAAGGCCCGAAGACCGTCGCGCCGCCAGCCCGCCCGCGGAGGAACCCGCCGATGAACCTGACCCCCGAGACAATCTCCACCGCCCGCATCTATGTGGCCGGCCACGGCGGCTTGGTCGGTTCCGCGTTGATCCGCGCCCTGCAGTCCCGCGGCGCCGGCCATCTCATCACCGCCTCACGGGCGGAGCTTGATCTGACCGATGCCGCCCGCACGCGCGCCTTCCTGGAGTCTCAGCGGCCGGATATCATCATTATCGCCGCGGCGCGTGTCGGCGGCATCGGGGCCAACAGCACCTACCCCGCCGAGTTTATCCGCGAAAACCTGTCCATCGCCCTCAACTTGGTTGACGGCGCCTGGCGCACAGGCGTGAAGCACCTGCTCTATCTGGGGAGTTCATGCATCTACCCGCGCGAGGCGCCGCAGCCCATGCGTGAGGAGCACCTGCTGACCAGCCCCCTGGAGCCGACGAATGAACCTTACGCCATTGCCAAAATCGCCGGCCTCAAGCTGTGCCAGTACTATCGCAAGCAATACGGCGTCCTGTTCCACTCGCTGATGCCCACGAACCTGTACGGGCCGGGCGACAACTACCACCCCTTCAACGCCCACGTGTTGCCGGCCCTGATCCGCCGGTTCCACGAGGCCCGGGTAGCCAACGCGCCCGAAGTGGCGATGTGGGGCACCGGGACGCCCCGGCGGGAGTTTCTCTATGTCGACGACCTGGCGTCGGCCGCCCTGCGCCTGCTGGAGGTGCCGGACCCGCCCAACATCGTCAACGTGGGGTTCGGCAGTGATGTGAGTATTCGCGAAGTCGCCGAGATTATCCGGGACACGGTCGGCTTTAAGGGCCGGATCGTCTTCGACACGTCCAAACCCGACGGCACGCCGCGGAAACTTCTGGACACGACGCGCATCCGCGGGCTCGGATGGGCGCCCACGGTCGACCTGCGCACCGGGATCGCCCGGGCCTATGCGGCCTTCCTGCAGGAGCAGCGCGAGAGCCGACTGCGGCAACGCTGACCTTAACAACCGCCGCGGCGATTCCACTGCAGCAGGCAGGGCGGCTTGGTCGTCAACTGATCGAACCACCGTACGGCGTCACTCTGCCGCGGCCACTTGGGCACGGAGCAGGTCGTGCAAGGTCACCAAGCCGGTCAATTGTCCCGTGGACGGGTCTGTCAGCAGGACAATGCCGAGTGGGGATTCGATGATACGTGCCCCTATCTCCCTCACCGTCCGATCCGTGCTGCACTCCGCGACCGACGTACAGCATGGTATTCGGCCTTCCTTCAACGCGGTCTCGATTTCTACGCGGCTCACCACCCCCCTGGCCGTGGCGCCGGTTTCAACCGGATAGCGCTGAAATGGGTACCGGAGCGTGTCCCGAAGCGCGGCGGGCGTGAATTCCCTCAGGACGACGGGCTTGAAGTTGGCGATCGCGGAAATCGGCAAATCCTGCCAACCCTCAAGATCACGGGGCGGCTTGACGTGGACGATTTCGTGCCCGTCCTGATAAAGCAGGGCATCGTAAAAGTTGTTCTTGCTGAAAAGGTGCGCCACGGCCTGACTCACCACAGCTCCAAGCATCAAGGCGGGGACCATTGCAAACTGGTGGGTCATCTCGAAGACGATCAGCAATGCGGTGAGCGGCGCATGAACCACCGCTCCCAGGCAGGCGCTCATGCCCACGGCGGCCAGGATCACATGGTCGGCTCCCGTCAGCGGCATCCCGAGCCCCGCCAAGCCGCCGATGCAAAGCCCGGTCATGCCGCCCAGGAACAGCATCGGGGAAAAGATGCCGCCGCAACCGCCCCACACGTAGCACATGATCGTGACAAAGAGTTTGGCAGCGACCATGAGTCCCGCAGTTTGCCAGGGAACCTCAAGATGCAGGGCGGCCGAGAGATCGTCATACCCGAGACTGAACACCCCGAGGCGTCCGGTAGCGCAGAAGACGGACACGCCGACAGCCCAGGTGATCAGGCCACCCACGCAGGGCCGAAGCCGGGGAGGAATCCGGCTACGCTCTCTTATGCGCGTCCGCAGCGTCAGCACGCGTCGTTGAAACAGCGCGCCGATGGCGGCGGCCGCAGCCGCCACCGCGGGTACGAGGATGTAGAATTGCCATGAGGGAGGTTCTGTATCGGGAACCATGAAGGCGGGCTGCCGCCCGAGGCACGCATGGGTCACGAACGCGCCGATCACGGAAGCCAGCACGACGCTCCCCAGTACGCGGCTATTGAGTTCGCCGAAAAGCTCTTCCAACACAAACGTGATGGCCGCCAAGGGCGTGTTGAACGAGGCCGCCAGACCCGCCGCGGCCCCGGAAGCGCAAGCCGCGCGGCGCCCTTGCTTCGCCAACCCCAGTTGGCCCGCGACGGCCGAGGCGCAGCCGCTGGCCATGAACACGGTTGGCCCCTCGCGGCCAAGGCTCGAACCGCCGCCGATGCTGAGTACGCCGGCGACGAATTTGACCCACGTGCTGTGCCACGGTATCCAGCCAAGGTCTTTCCAATAAGCGATCTTGAGCTGGGGAATGCCGCTCCCTGCCGCTTCGGGAGCAAATCGGAACAGCAGCAAGCCGACGATGAGAGACGAGCCCACGACGACAGCCAAGCTGCCCACCAAAAACACCGGCAACGAGCACCGGGCCAATGGCACAAACGTGGAACGATACAGGAGGTTGGTGAGGACGAGGAAGGCCACCGCCGCACCGGCCGCAATCAGGCCATACACCGAGGTCAACACCACGGGGCGTGTTTTTTCAGGTAGACGAGCCACCCAATTCATTAGCTGCCTCATGCGCCTGGGCCTTCAATCCAAGCGCACGCCGCGGCTATGTCTGCGTGCTTGAAGTAACGCACTTCGGCACTCGTAAAGGGTTTGCAGAACACCGCCATGCCTTGCTGCCAACGCGTCTCACCCACGACGGCCAATCGCTCGATGTCCCGGAAGTGGTGGACGGCGAACTTGGTGTCTTCCCACGCCGCGCCAGCCGAC
>CAITUY010000118.1 GCA_903895695.1 uncultured bacterium | reverse complement strand
TTCGCGCACCGCTTCGGCGCGGTTGCCGCATCAATCGCCTCCATTGCCTGTGTCATGCGCCAAAAAACATCCTTGGCGAAGCGCGGCGGCACTGCCGCCACGCTTCGCTAAGGATTCGGGTGCACCCGGCATCAGGGTCTTTGATCTTGCCGACGGCCGTCCGCTCAACTTTGGCAGCGGGGAACCGCTCCTGAAGGCGCCTGCGGGCGGCGACAAGGCGGGGGATAAAGTAAGTGGCCTTGCCTACGCGACTGGAAAAATCTACGTCAGCTATGCCAGGCGTAACCTGGTCGGCGTCTTCGATGCCACCAGCGGCAAACTCGAAACCACGTGGACCGTGCCAGCACCTGGTTCACTCGCTGTCCGGCCCGATGGTTCGCTTGCCGCCATCAGCGCGAGCAATCTCGTCGCCATCGCTGGCGGAAGGGTTTCGGGCTTCGAATCTCAAGAGTCTAACCTGCTCGACACGCCCACAGGCATTGCGGTGGCTGGTGATGGTACGATCTATGTGGCCAATCGCGGTACGCATCAGGACATCGCGGTCTTCGACGCCACCGGCAAGCTTTTGCGGCGTGTCGGCAAGGCGGGTGGCCGCCCCGCCAAAGGCGAGTATGATTCTTCCGGCGTCTACCAACCCGATGGCCTGGCGGTGGATGCCAAGGGACGCCTCTGGGTGGCCGAGAATGCCGATGGCCCCAAGCGCATCAGCGTGTGGAACGGTGAAAGCGGCGCTTTCGAGAAGGAGTTCTTTGGCGGCTGCGACTATTTTGCTTACGCCTACATCAACCCCGCCATTCCCGACGAACTCTACTGCCACAACGTGCTCTGGCATGTGGATTGGGAAAGATACACCACCACGCCGATCGCCACCATCTGGCGCAAGACCGCGCCCGACATGATCGAAGAGCCCGCACCGGATGCGGCCCCTCTGGCGTTCCGTTCCATCACCGCTGCCAATGGACACCAGTACGGGCTCGGGTGGGGTCGGCATAAATGCATCCTTTACCGGCGCGACGGCAATCTCTTCAAGCCGATCATGGCCACCTTTGACGTCAGCCGTGCGTGGTCTCTGTGGAGTGGCCTGGGCATTCCCGAGTTGGACGACCCGGTAAAGACGCCCGACGGCTCCTACTTCTGGCAGGACGCCAATGACGACCAGCGCGTGCAAATGAGTGAGATACACCGGTTTAAGGACAACAACTATCGGCTTGGCCTCAAGGCCATGGCGCCGGACCTGACCCTGTGGGCCGACGGCGGCCAACTGCTCAAGCCGGTGAAGTGGCTCGACAATGGTCAACCGATCTATGACCCGGAGAAGATCGAAAAGAGTTTCCTGTCGGGTACGCCGCACGGATACGGGGATATCTGGCTCGATCCTGACGGCAGCGTCTACACATATTCCTCGGGCCAACTGTCCCGCTGGGGCGCCGATGGCAAGCTGCAGTGGGGCTACCGGGGTATTCCGGACTGGCATCACTCGCTTGGGCTGCCTGTGATCAAGCCTGGACAATTGCACGGACTCACCGGCGGACTGGGCGTGGCTGGCAGTTTTACCGGCAACATGACCTACTTCGGGCCTTGCCATCTCTTTGAGCGCGACGGAATTTACACGGCCCAAATATTCCGCGACGGCCGCTTGGGTGGCTTGGGAGCGGACATCGGTCAGCCGGAAGGGCAAGGCGGCGATCTTGTCAGCGTCGTGACCAAACCCGGCACCGCCCCGCGCACATTCATTCTCGCCGGCGGTCAGGATGGCCGTGTGACCGAGGTGCTCGGTCTCGACACGGTCAAGCCGCTGCCGTCCACGCCCTTTACGCTGACCGCCGAACAGGTGAAGACGGCTGTGGATGCGCAGAACGCCTACAATGCCAGGATCGGTCAAAGCGCGAAACTCGTGATTGCGGCCGATCGCAAGGCGGTCAGCGGCGCCGGGGTGGAAAAGGCGCTGGACGGGGCACGCCGCTTTACCGCCCGCGCCGCCCGCGATGGCACGAATCTGCTCGTGAGCTTCGATGTCAGCGTGGCCTGCGAATTGATCAATGCCGTCACAGACCCCAAGATCCTCTTCAAGGGTGGCAATTGCCTGGACATTCAACTGGCCGCCGATCCCGCCGCCGATCCCCAGCGCAAGACGCCGGCGCCCGGTGACGTGCGGCTGCTGGTCACGCGGCAGATCGCCGCGGACGGCAAGACCATCAAGCCCTTTGCCGTGCTCTACCGGCCGAAGGTGAAGGACTTCAAAGGCCAGCCGATCGTGCTGGTCTCGCCAACGGGCAAGGAGTCGTTCGACGCGATTACGGTAGTGGAGAATGTCGGTCTGGAGTACCGCAAGACGGCGGATGGCTTCAAGGCCGTGGTGGCGATTCCGCTCGATCTCATGGGCCTCACGCTCACCAAGGGGGAGAAGCTGAAGATGGACCTCGGCTATGTGTACGGCAACGCGACAGGCAGCCAGGCGGCGGCGCGTTCGTACATCTTCAACAACAGCTTTGCTGCCAATGTGGTCAACGATATCCCGCACGAAAGCCGTCTGGAGCCGGCCCAGTGGGGCGAGGCGGTGGTGGAGTGATCAACCAGACGCCGCAGATACTGATCTTTGGGGCGCGAGCGCGTTCCGTACCGCCGGTTTCAAGAACTATGTGTGTGACGCGCTGCCCCACAGCATGATACACTTACCTCACTTGTGTTGGAACGTCAGACAGGGGGAGACAGCCATGAGCAGCATGAAGAGTACCAGCGGCGGCGTGAACATGTAGCTGGGGTGGCGGGATGAAGTTGCGAAGGCGGCGGGGCGGGTGATCCGCCCCGCCGCGTTTGTATTTCAGTCGGGTTTTCTTTCGCGCATGCGGTAGGAGGTGCCTTCAAGGACGA
>CAITUY010000117.1 GCA_903895695.1 uncultured bacterium | reverse complement strand
TCGTCCTTGAAGGCACCTCCTACCGCATGCGCGAAAGAAAACCCGACTGAAATACAAACGCGGCGGGGCGGATCACCCGCCCCGCCGCCTTCGCAACTTCATCCCGCCACCCCAGCTACATGTTCACGCCGCCGCTGGTAGCGGGTACCGTAGGAGCGTTCAACACGCCGCGAACACGCCAGATAGACGATCTGTATTTAAGTCTCCTCTCAATGCCGCAAATCTCAAGTCACTGGTGCTGGACATCGATGAAGGCTGAAAAGGCACGTCAGAAGTTGGAGGCGCTAATTACCATCCGTGGAAACATCGCCCATCGAGCGCGACACGACAAGCTGTTGAGGCGGCCTGAGATTGATGGGTACATGAATTTCATCTTTCACTTGGCCATCCAATCGCATAACGCAGTTGTTAAACATCTAATCGCGCTTGTCGGGGCGTCGCCGTGGCGAGCAGTGAAGTGTCGGCCTTTCGACCCTCCGGTGGCGAGTGACCGCGTTACCGTGTGGAAGCAGGCTAAGCGATAGGGCTCTATATTGAAAGTGACGCTTAACAACGCGCTCCTCGTAACTCGCGGCCTGCGGCCACCCGAGCAAGAGCGCGGGCGTTCGACCATTGAGGATGCAGGAGAAATGCAATGTCCCGACCAATAGAACGCTCGAAGGACTTCAGTCCTCGCGCTGGTCGCGCAACGAATGGGGTTGCGGTGATCTTCGATCTTGGGGGGTTCTCCAAGTTCTTCAACTTACCGGATGTCCACACTTACATTCCCCGCTATCTGAATCACGTCATAAAGTGTGTGGAAACTGCATTCTTTGGGGGGCCGTGGCCCTGGAGCAGCAGGGACAAGATCGACAAAGCTTCGGCCTTGTCTCCTGGCCCCGTCCATAGGAAGTTCCTCGGTGACGGAGCTCTCTATGTGTGGACGCCACCAAAGGGCTCGGATACTTTCTCGAACACGTTTATCCACTTACTAGCCAACCGCCTGTGGGTCCTCCAGAGCGATTTCGTCGCTATCAACAAGGCCTGCGCCGATGACATTCCAGTGTTCGAATTGCCGACCAGTATCCGGTTCGGCGTCGCGCGAGGAACAGTGTTCGAGTTGTCAATCGAAGGCTCTCGGGCGAATGAGTACATCGGCGTCTGCGTGAACCTTGCATCACGCCTCCAGAAATACTGTCCCGGGCTGAACTTCATCGCCTCTGCACGGATCGAGTTGCCATCGAAATTCCTCATTGACTCTGGGTACATCAAGGTCATAGCAACCAAAATCAAGGGGTTTCCAAAGGAGTTGGTGATCGTGAATGAAGCCGAGTTCAAGGCCCTCGACGCCGAAGCCAGGAATGAACTGTTCGCATCCCCCTAGCGGACCAGAAGTTCACAGCGTCGAACAAGTGCCTGCAATACTACGGCGCGAAGCGCGCCGAGGTTGACGCGCGGCGTTGAGCTACCCGTTCAGATCAGCGCACCATCCCCCCTGCCTTCCCCTGGTCATCTCAGAAGACAGTTCACCTTCAATCAACCCCACCGGCCTGCCGGGCCGCGCGCTTACGCGTGCGGCGTCGGCAGGGCCGGTGGGGCCCCTCTCGCGTACAATCAAGATGCCTGGTTGGTTTACGGTATAGCGAGGGCTACTTAGGCCCCGCCGTGCTAACACGCGACCCCGGCACAATTCGCGTGAGGTAACTACGTCGCCCATACAAGGGGGCCACCTTGCCGCACACGACAGACCGGGCAAAACGCTGCACGCTCCGAGTACAACCACACCCCGCAAGAGGTCAGCTTGACTCCGGCCAGGACATGACTCGGGCCGGATTTGATGGAAACGGTCTTCCGCCGGGCGCAAGGCAGCTACGTCGCTCTCGACGATCGACGACTTCAATGCCGGTGGCCTGGGCGCTCCGCGCACAGGTCTTTCCGGGGCGACACACAGTCGTGCTCGCGGACCTTCGCGCGGAGCGCGAAGGCCACCACGAGTTCGGCCACTTCAGGCAGCAAGGGCAGGGGACCAGATCCCTTTTTCAGTCCCTTGAGGCCGAAAACCCGTGGTGACTGCGGGAATCGCCTGACAGGATTTGGCGGACGTCTTGGAGTGCGGCGGCTTGACGCCGCTTTCCTGTGGCCCGGCTTGACGGGCCACACCGGGCACCGGCGCGTCAAGCCGCACCTGCACAAAGCGGCGTCAAACCGCCGCACTCCAAATGTGCTTCGCCGCAAAGAACAAAGCGCAAGCCGTGGCGGAAATCACATGCGCCCTTGCCGTGTGCCCTGCGAAGTCTTCGGTTGCGTCGGGAGTTGGCGAAAGCTAGCCTGCCGCATGAATTGCCAACGCCTGTGCACGATGAAGTTCGGGCGAGAGCTTCGGAATGATGAGCCGGCACCCGCGTTTTGACGAAGGAATAATGACATGCATGCTGGATTCACGAGCAAACCCATCGAACTTGCCCTGACCGCCGAGAAGGCCTACGAGGACATCTTCAACCAGGCCGAGGTGGATGTTGTCTTCTCAAACGGAGCGGGCACCGTCTGGCGCGTGCCGGCCTTTTGGGGCGGCGATAACACCTTCCGCGTTCGCTTTGCCGCGCCGGAGCCGGGTGAATACGCCTGGCGCTCCGAATCGACGGCGACAGACGACGCCGGCTTGCATGGGTGCACCGGCACGCTGCGGGCGCTGCCGTATGACGGGCCCTGTGCACTCTATCGCCATGGCCGCCTGCGAGTGGCCGGGTCACGCCGCACCTTGGAGCATCGCGATGGGGAACCATTCCTCTGGTTGGCGGATACCTGGTGGATGGGACTGACCACACGCCTGGACTGGCCGGACGGATTCCGCCGCCTGGTCGAAGACCGGGTGCGCAAGGGGTTTAACACCATCCAGATCGTTGCCGGGCCGCTGCCGGACTTCTGCGCCACATTGGGCACGTGGGATCCACAGCAGGCCAATGAGGCCGGTTGGCCATGGGAAAAGGACTTCGCCCGCATCAACCCCGCGTTCTACGACCTGGCGGACCTGCGTCTGGCATTCATGGTCGAGCAGGGGTTGATGCCCTGCATCGTCAGTATGTGGGGCTACTATCTGCCGTTCATGGGTGTGGCGAAGGCCAAGCAACACTGGCGCTACCTCGTGGCGCGCTACGGGGCCTACCCGGTCACCTGGTGTCTGGCGGGCGAATGCACCATGCCCACCTATGCGCGGCATGGCAAGGCGGAGGGCGATCGTGACAAGGCGGACCAAAAGGCGGGCTGGACGGAGATCGCGCGCTACCTGCGGCAGACTGATCCGTACCACAACTTGCTGACCGTGCATCCATCCTTCGATGTGCCCGGGCGGCTGTCGCTGGGCGATGAGACGCTGGTGGACTTCGATATGCTCCAGACGGGGCACAGCGGGTACCCGTCGCTCAAGCCCTCGGCGGACGCGATGCAGGCGGCCGTGACCCGTCAGCCACGCATGCCGGCGCTCAACAGCGAAGTGAACTACGAAGGAATCATGGGCGGCAGCAAGGATGAGATCCAGCGATTCCTCTTCTGGGCCAGTCTGCTGCAGGGCGCCTGCGGCCACACCTACGGAGCGCAGGGGATGTGGGCGATGAGTTCGCGCCACGAGCCGTTCAAGGGAACCACCGGGAGTTGGGGGGAAGGCTTCTGGCAGGATGTCATGCATTATGCCGGCTCCGCGCATGTCGGCGTGGGCGCGCAGATCCTGCGGCGGTACCCGTGGTGGAAACTGGAGCCCTGCGAGGAACCCGCCGCGGTCGAAGCCGGACGCCCGTACAGCTTTGCCGCGCGAATTCCGGGCGAGTTGATCGTCGTCTACTTGCCATGCAGTTGTTTCCCGGCGGATATGCTGGGCAATCAACCGGCCTGGGGCGGGCCATTCCGCCTACGCATTGAACCGGGAGTGCGGTATGATGCCCGCTACATCAATCCTCGTACGGGCGAGAACCTCCCGATTGGCATTGCGGTCCCGGAGAACGGTCAGTGGACTCCGCCGCGCAAGCCGGGCATGGATGACTGGATCCTGGTGTTGGAGAAGAAGTGAAGCGGCCGCAGAAACGTATATAAGGGGACGGCGTTGCCTCAATTGACATCGCGGAACACGTTGCAAAAGAAAGGGTTGACATGGGGTTGTGAAAATCGAAAGGTGTAATTCCGATTTTCACGGAAGGGGCGCGAGCATGATACTTCGGCCCGATTATCTGGCGGCAATTGACGAACGGGTGAAGCACAACCCGGTCGTGGCGTTGCTTGGCCCGCGTCAGTCTGGGAAGACGACGATGGCGAAGCTGTTCGCGGCAGGGAAGCCACACGAATTCATCGACTTGGAGTCGCTGAGTGGATTCGACCGGCTACAGGAGCCGGCGGCGGCGTTGGAGCCGCTACGGGGGCTTGTGGTGATTGACGAGGTTCAGCGGAAGCCAGAGATATTCCAGCTTCTGCGAGTGCTGGCGGATCGGCGCCCGTTGCCAGCGCGCTTCTTGATTCTGGGCAGTGCGTCAACGGGGATCGTCCGCGGCGTCTCCGAGTCGCTGGCCGGGCGGGTCTCGTTTGTGGATGTGAGTGGGTTGAAACTCGCCGAAGTGGGTCCGGATCACTTCCGGACACTGTGGTGGCGCGGGGGCTTTCCGGCCGCCTATACGGCAGAGTCCGACCGGGTCTGCGCGCAGTGGAAAGAGGACTTCATCCGCACGGTGTTGGAGCGGGACCTTCCGCAGTTGGGCATTACGATCCCAGCAACGACGCTGCGGCGATTCTGGACAATGGTGGCGCACTATCACGGCCAGAAGTGGAATGCGGCGGAATTGGCTCGAGCGCTGGGCACCTCGGAGCCAACGACACGAAAGTACCTGGATATCCTTGCGGGGATGTTTCTGGTGCGGCAGTTGCCGCCCTGGTTTGAGAACGTGGGCAAGAGGCAAGTCAAGGCACCAAAGATCTATGTTCGTGATTCAGGGCTGCTGCACTCGTTGATGAAACTGGATGGCCTGGCGTCGCTGGAGGCGCATCCCAAGCTGGGCGCGTCGTGGGAAGGCTTCGCGTTGGAGCAGGTGTTGAGCGTAACCGGCGACCAGGATGCCTACTTCTGGTCTACGCACAGCGGACCGGAGTTGGACCTGCTGGTGTTCTGGCACGGACAACGGCTGGGCTTTGAGTTCAAGTACGGTGATGCGCCCGATCTTACCAAGTCCATGCATGTGGCCATGGACGATTTGAAACTGGATCGGCTGTTCGTGGTGTATCCCGGCGGCCAGTCGTTGAAGTTGCCGGGCCGGGCGGAACTACTGTCGATTCAGCATCTTCCCGCACGGCTGCAGGAAATTGCCGCCGCAGGTGCGAAGGGATGAGAGTGGCGAAGCCCCTTGGAGGAGAGGACGATGGACAAGATTACGTACGGCATACAGGGCGGCCTGTCAGCACCGCAGCTTCAGCGTCTGCACGAGACGGCGCTGCGCGTCCTGGACGAGATTGGCGTGGAGATGGTCAACCCGACCCTGCTCCAGCGGATCTCCGAACAGGCAGGGGTGCGGGTTGACGGCACGCGCGTGAGGTTCGCCCCCGAGATCGTGAACCGCATGGTGGATCAACACAGGGCGACGCTACCGGCGGCAGCGGCCCCGGGCAACGAATTCTTCGTCGACGTGTCCGACGGCTACTGTTTCCAGGTCCTGGACCCGGACACGGACCGGTTGCGCCCCATAGGCACGGGGGATTGCGTACGCCTGGCCAAGCTCGTGGGCGGATTACACGCCCAAGGCGTGCTCGGTGGGAATCCCGGATTGCCGCAGGATGTGCCGGCAATGTTGCGAGAGGTTCTCTCATACAAGATCGGCTTGGAACACTGTCCGGCTCCCGGTTGGCCGGGATTTACGTCTCCGGAGACAGCGGATGTGGTGTTGCAGATGGCTGAGGCGGCGGGGCGATCCGTCGGGATATCCGTTTTCGTGCTGGATCCCTTGCTCGTCGAGGGGCCAACGGTGGATATGGCCGTCGATTTTCTGATGCGCAAGAAGAAGGTGTCCATGTCTCTGACCTGCATGCCATTGACGGGCGCAACGACGCCGATTCGGCTGCCGGGCGCTTTTGTGGAAAGCACGGCCACGATGCTGGGGGCCTTCACGGCCTTCATGGTGCTGGGGGCTGATTTGGGCATCGGGCCCGGGGTATTTCCGTTCGATATGAAATATGGGACGATCGCGTACGGCACGCCGGAACACGTCCTGGCCTGGTTGATGGGAAACCAGATCTCCGCGTTCTATAACAACGGGAACGGCAGTTGGTTTTGTCCTGCCTTTAACACCAGCGCCGTGCTGCCCGACGCGCATGCGATGACGACACGGTCGGCCTTCGCGGCCATCGGGGCGCTCTATGGCGCGCGCCATTTCGGATTCGCGGGGTGGCTGGGGCTGGACAAGTTCTTCAGTCCGGAGCAACTGATCCTGGATGTGGAAATCGTCGGGTATGCCAGGCATCTGGTGAAGAGCATTGAATTCACCGACGAGACACTGGGGTTCGATGTGCTGAGGGAAGTCGGGCCACGCGGCGAGTTTCTCACGCATCCCGACACCGTGGCGCACTGTCACGAGCAATGGGCTTCGCCTCTATTCAAAAACCAGTCCCCCGAGCAATGGATGGCATCCCCGTCTCCGAGCATGAAAGAGCAGATACGAGAGATGGTACGCAAAGCCGAGGCAGCGAACGATTTTGCGCTCGCCCCGGACGTGCGTCGTGAGTTGGATCGGATCTACGAAAAGGCAGTGCGAACCCTTGCCTAATAGTGTCCAGGAGTCGGATATTGTCCGCGGGCTGCGCGATCTGGGCGTGAACGCTGGTGACGTTCTGCTCGTGCACAGCTCGTTGAAGAGTTTCGGCGTCGTTGACGGCGGAGCCGAGGCGGTTATTGCGGCGCTCCTGGCGGCGGTCGGACCTGCAGGCACGGTAGCCGTGCCGACGCTCACCGGACGTCGCGACGACTCACCGGGGCATCCGCCCGTCTTCGATGTTCGACAGACGCCCTGTTGGACGGGGTTGATCCCCGAGACCTTCCGGCGGCGACCTGACGCCCGGAGGAGTCTCCATCCCACGCATTCCGTCGCCGCGATTGGGCCGGAGGCCGACTACTTGATCCGGGATCATCTGGATTGCGACACGCCTTGCGGGCCTGGATCCCCTTATCTGCGGTTGGCAGAACTGGACGGCAAGGTGGTGTTCTTGGGAGTGACCTTGGATTGCTGCACGCTTTTACACAGCGTGGAGGAATTGGCTGAATGCGCGTATCAGATGCAGCCGGAGAGAGCCATGGCCAGTATCACCGATGACCAGGGGCGGACGCTGCGCCGGAACGTTCGTATCCATGACTGGGGAACGCCGCGTCGATTTCCGGTGATGGAGCCGATCTGGCTTGAAGCCGGAATTCTGCAGATCGGCAGAATTGGAGCGGCCGAGATTCGCGTGCTGCGGGCAAAGCCGGCCGTAGCAGAAACTCTGGCGCTGCTCCGCACGTCGCCTCGGTTTTTGTGCCGGGACTTTCAAGATTGAAGGTAGCCCCTCAGTTACGCGGGGGCCTCCTGGTAGGGCGGCCAGTCCCTTGGCCGCCGCGGACGGCTCGGAGAGCCGTCCCTACCAAAGCGGCCCTTCTGAAGACTGAGGCGTTACACTCGCTGAATTAATCCGGTTGCCACGGGGATACCGAAGGGGTATACTGGATTAGACATTGGGCAGTTACTGCCCATTTGGGGCTGAGTTATGGGGCTCGGCGGTTGCGCGGGTCGGTCAGGATCTCGAAAACGCAGGGAGGGGAGCATGAGCCGTGGCTGCAGAATGCGTTGTGTAGGGGCACTGAGTCTAATCACCGGATGGCTGCTCGGTTCCATCCCTTGCGGGGCCGCCATTTGGACGGCTGGCACGAGCGGCCTCTGGACCGACTCAAACACGTGGGGCGGCGGGGGTGTCCCGAGCGACACCGACGACGCGATCATCAACAACGCCATCACCGTCACGCTTAACAGCGCCACGGCCAACCTGAACAGCCTGACCAACAACGGTGTGGTTGTCTTTGTGGGCACCAACACGGCCCTGCAGGCGACCACCGTCGCCAATAACGGCAACGTGACGCACCTAGCGCAGTCGGCCACGAATACGGTCGGCCCGTGGATCGCCGACAACCGCGTCTGGATCGTCTGCTCGAATCTGACGGTGGCAGCCGCGGGCACAATCAACGCCAATGGCAAGGGGTACGTGGCGAAGACGCCCAGTGGCGGTGGGCTTGCCGGTGTCGGGCCCGGCGGCGGCCAAGGCGCCGGTAGCGATCACGGCGGCGGCGGATCCTATGGCGGCGTCGGTGGCTTTTTGGCCAACGCTAATGGCGGGGTGACCTACGGATCGGCGATCGCGCCGACCGATCCCGGTAGTTCTGGCGGCTCGTGCTACAACTACGTGGCCCTGGCCAAGGGCGGCAACGGCGGCGGCGCAATCCGTATCGACGCCTCCGGGAATGTTACGGTTAACGGCCAAGTTACTGCCATCGGCGATGTGGGCGGACCGGGCGGCTACACCAGCGGGGCCGGCTCCGGCGGCAGTGTTTTCATCAATTGTAACACCTTCCTTGGCTCCGGCGCAGTCCGCGCCGCAGGGGGTGACGCCCAGGGGTGGAATGGGTATCTCATGGCGGCGGGGGGGGGCGGCCGGATTGCGGTGGTATACGATCCTGTCGCACAAAGCGCTTTCGGGCCGCCGTCGATCATTTTTGACGCACGCGGCGGCTGGGGCGTCACGAATTGGAACGCTGTCGGGGCAACGTTCGCCGAACCCGGTTCGGTGTACTTGACCGACAATCAGTTCCTGACGCCGCGCACCACCATAACCAATAGCTTCTCACTCTATCTCAGGGACTCGACGAACTGGGCATGCAGCGCTTTGACGGTAACGAACGCGTGGGTCAGGTTCCCCACGAATTGCGCCCTGGCGGTTACCAATACGTTGACGGTCATCGGGAGCAACGCCAAATTGGAGCTGAAGGCTCCGGTCTCCGTGCAGTGTTCAGGTATCATTGTCACGAACGCCGCGTCACTGTACCTGTATGCCGGAGTGACCAACAGCGCGTGGCCGACCTACGGAGGCCTGGTGACTGTGAACGGCCCTCTCTTCGTCGCCACGAACAGCTTTATCTACGTCTACTCGGATGCCGTCACCGGCTGTCCGGTGAGGTGCGTGGTCAACTCAGCCACCGTTGCCTCAGGCGGCACGATTGACGCCGTCGGCAAGGGATATCGCGGTTCTTTCCCCGTCACTTATACAGGCTATGGCCCCGGCGGCGGGAAGTCGAGCGACCGAAGCGGTGGCGGCGGCTACGGCGGCATGGGCGGTGAGAGCTGGAACAATAACCCGGGTGGACAACCGTACGGTTCCTCCAATGCTCCGATTAACTCCGGCAGTTGCGGCGGCCTTGGGTACGGGAGCACGATCGGGTATGGCGGCGGCGTGATCTGGCTGGAAGCTGCGCGGGAACTCCACGTTGACGGCACGCTGTTGGCGAATGGCGCGGATTCGCCCGGCTATGGCGGCGGCGGCGCGGGTGGCAGCATTTACCTGCAGGTCGAAACCCTTTCCGGCACGGGGCAACTGCTGGCCAAGGGCGGCGCGGGTGGTCCAGGGGCTTCGGGCAACCCTGGCGGTGGCGGCGGTGGCGGCGGCCGGATCGCGACGTGGACCAGCTTTTCGTCGGATTGGACGGGAAGCTACTCCGTGACCGGCGGTCCATCGTCGGTTAACTTCACGGCATCCCGGATTATGGCGTCGAACGGCACCTACGTGGCCGGCTATGTCGTCCCGAACCGGCCGGGCATCTCCAACAGCCTCGCTTCCAACATCGGCATCGGGCAGGCGACGCTGAACGGCTACCTGTATGTGACCGGTCGTTCGGATACGGCGGCTGCCGTCTACTGGGGCCCGAGCGACCAGACGACGAACGCGGCACTGTGGGCGTACACCAACGTCTTCGCCGCGCCCCAACTGGTCGGGCAGTTGTTCACCAACGTCACCTTTCCCAGCACCGAGCAGATGTACTACTACCGCTTCTACGCGATCAACGGCGGCGGCGATTTCTGGACGCCCGCCACGGTGAAATTCCTGGCGGGGTATGTAAACTTCGGCCTTCAGAACGACACGTCCTACGAAGTGAATCTGAATGCGCTGACCGTGACGGTGGCGCGCGCGTCGACCGCCACGAACGGGGCTCTGACGGTGTACTACACCGTGGGCGGCACGGCGCAGTCCGGCGTGAATTTCAACCCCCTGAGCGGATCGGTCGTGATCCCGGATGGGGCCGCGCAGACGAACATCATTGTCCAGCAA
The DNA here is from genome assembly GCA_903895695.1 of uncultured bacterium. GTDB lineage: Bacteria > Verrucomicrobiota > Kiritimatiellia > CAIKKV01 > CAITUY01 > CAITUY01. Next base: position 22,394 of record CAITUY010000117.1, on the reverse strand, counting down.
CTCTATACCCCTGTGCTGGAGGGCAACACGACGATCCAGTTGTCGCTTTCCGCAAGCAATTACCTGGTCGGCGCCTCCAATACGGTGACGCTCAATCTGATCGATTTCTCCATTCCCCCGGGAGTCAATTCGAACGTCAACTCCGGCTCGTGGGGCAACCTGAGTTCGTGGAGCATCGGCCGGCCGCCGATCCCAGGCGACACGGTCATCATCGGCACTAACATGACCCTGGACCAGACCGTGACGGGCCTGGTCTCGCTGACGGTAAATGCCGGGCAGTCGCTGACGTTCAGTGGGACCAACGCCTGCGTGGGTGCCCAGAACGTGACGGTTTACGGCACGCTGACCCACATCACGAACACCGCGACGGCCTCGCCTTGGACGCCCGACGGGTTCGTCTGGGTGGTGTGCAGCAATTTCACCGTCGCGGCGGGTGGCGTTGTCAACCTCGATGGCCGGGGCTACGCCGGTCCAACGCCCAGCGGGTCGGCGATCGCGGGACGCGGGCCGGGCGGCGGGGCTGTGAGCGACTGGGCCGGCGGCGGCGGGCACGGCGGCGCCGGTGGCGCCGCGGCGCAAGGCACGCTCGGCGGCATTTCGTATGATTCCGTGATAGCGCCCGTTTTTCCGGGGAGCTCCGGCGGGGCGGCACATCCGTACACCATGAAGAGCGGAAACGGCGGTGGCGTCGCGCGCATCGACGCTACCGGCGACGTCCACATCGACGGACTGGTGACGGCCAACGGCGACAATGCGCCAGGGCCGGACGGCTCGACCACGTGCGGCGCCGGCGCGGGTGGGAGCGTCTACATCACCTGCCGCACACTCTCCGGCAACGGCAACTTCCGCGCGTGGGGCGGCACCGGCAATCTTTACATCAACCCGACCAGTCGCAGCGGCGCGGGCGGCGGCGGGCGTATCGCGATCGTGTATGACACGGCAGCGCAGGCCGGCGTTTCTCCGGTTCCCACGATGGGGTTCGAACTGCGCGGCGGGAACGGTGGTCTGACGCCTTTCTTTAACACGCAACCGGGCTCGCTCTACCTGAGCGACGCCAGTTTCTTCAACCCGTCATACTTCACGAACTCGATGTACTTGGTCCGATCCAATATGACGACCTGGACGCCGCCGTCGGCCATGGTCAGCAACTCCTGGGTCAGGCTCCAGGGCGGCCTCGGCGTCAAGGTGGTCGGCGATACGACGGTGACCGGGTTGTACGCCAAGCTGGAGTTCCTCGCACCGTGCTCGTTCACCGGCGCGAACCTGAACGTTTCGGGCGGCGGGCAGGTATGGTTCTTTGCGGGGCCGACCAACGTCGCGTCACCGATCTATGGCGGACGCGTGGCCGCATCCGGCAATGTCCGGATCTATACCAACAGCACCATCTACCCGGTGTGCGATCCGACCAATGGCGGCGCCGTTCAGATGGTCGTGGGGAACGACCTGACGGTCGATGCGGGCGGCCTGCTGAGTGCGAATGGGTATGGATACCAGGGGTTCGTGGCGGGGAATGCCGGCATGGGACCTGGCGGTGGTAAGTCGACCGACATAGGTTCAGGTGGCGGCTATGGCGGGGTCGGCGCTATGGACATTCGCGGGAATGCGGGGGGATCGACCTACGGGTCCTCGAATGCGCCACTGCTGGCGGGCAGCGCGGGTGGACGGGCGAGCGGCAATGTCATTGGCGGCGGCGGCGGTGGCGGCGTGGTCTGGCTGTACGCGGGCCGAAGGGTGGCCGTCGACGGTATTATCTCGGCCAACGGAACGAACCTCGAGGGCAATTCCGGAGCCGGGTCTGGCGGGAGCATCTATATCAACGTGCCGCATTTTTCAGGAGGAGCGGGCAGCCTCATGGCAAACGGGGGTGTCGGACCCGGCGTCAATTGGGCTGGCGGCGGCGGCGGCGGCCGGATTGCCGTCTGGCGCGTCAACGACATCACCTGCACCGTCAGCGTGACCGGTGGAGCCGGCGGCAGCAACAACTTCCCGTCGGGTGCAGGCACGATTTACTGGGGGCAGTTGCCCCCGCCGGGCTCCATCTTCACCATGCGGTAGTCGGGCGTCTGACGGTTCCCCCGTGTGGCCAGGGGGCTTATCTGGCGCATGCAGGAGCGGCGCGGCTTCCCGCGCCGGCCTGCTCTGAGCACTGTCGAAGGGCCGGAGCCGGAAGCGGCTCCGCTCCGTGTGGCAAAGAGGTTTTCAGTCAGACTTTTGGGTGGCCGAATCACAACCGCGCCTGCCGCAGGATCATGGATCCGACCGCGACAGGCGCCACTTGGCGGGGGGGTGCAGGAACTTCCTGGTTCCTTCACAACGCATACCAATCGACAGGGTACTTCAGTTTTAGAGGAGCAATGCCATCATGATACGACGTGCGCGGATTGGACTGGGTGCGGTAGCGGGGATCGGGCTTATGACGCTGATCTGGGGAGCACCGTCTGCCCGTGCGAACCCCGGCACCTGGGGCGGCAGTGTGAATGGCGATTGGTTCGCGCAGGGGAACTGGGTGGAAAATGCTGTGCCGGCAGACGGTGACACTGTCGTGATCGGCTCAGGCTCAATTCTCCTGACCAACCCGACCGCGTGGTTGTCGTCGATCCTGATCACCAACGCCAGCATGACGTTCACGAACTGGGCCACCACGCTGCAGGCGACCAACGTCACGATCGGCACCAACGCCACGCTGTACCATGCTATCTGTGACACGAGTGGTTCGCCCTCCAACACGAATCGGGTCTACATTCTGTGCTCCAACCTGACCGTCAGTGCGAGCGGCGTCATTAACGTCTCGTCGCGGGGGTATCCGGGTGGCGGCGTCGGCCTGCGTGGACAGGGACCTGGCGGCGGCTATGCCGGCGCCAGCTACAGTTGCTGCGGCGGCGCCTACGGCGGCCCGGGCGGCAAAGGACAGCACAGCGGCGCCTACGCCACCATACCGGCCTACGGTTCGCCCTACACTCCCACACAGCCCGGTAGCGGCGGCGGCGGGTCCGCCAACAGCGGCGCCGGCACCTCCGGCAACGGCGGCGGCCTCGCGTGGATCGTAGCCAGTGGCAAGGTGACTGTGGATGGCTCCATCAAAGCCAACGGCGGCACGGCCAGCGGGTACAGTGCGCCGGGCTCTGGCGGCGGGGTCTACATCGTGTGTCACACGTTCGGTGGCAAGGGTGTGCTGCAAGCCCAGGGTCAGAGTTCACCCGGCGAATCGGGGGCGTCGGGCGGCGGCCGCATAGCCGTTGTGTACGATCCTGTGGCCCAAGCGGGAGAGAGCCTGCAACCGACGTGTACGTTCTCGGTCAAGACCGGCACGCAGGCAAGTCGTTCGGATCAAGATGCGGGCACGCTTTATCTGCCGGACTCCCAGTTCGTGCCGAACTCGCTCGTCGACCGGTTTCCAGACAAAGTGTATGTCTACGGTATTAACTCATGGCAGCCGAACTGGCTGACGGCCACCGGCACAACGGTCAAGTTCACGGAACTGGGATTTGTGCTGACGGTGACAAACGATATCCTCGCCGGTTCCGGAGGGGTATCCTTCAATATCTCGAACCAGGTGATGGTCGTGGGGGGCAGCTTGATCCTCACCAACGCTGGGCAGGTTACGGTGCAGAGCGGCCCGACAAACCTGATCTCTACAAACTACGGCGGCCTCGTCACGGTGGCTGGCGACATCAGGGTATCCTCTGGGGCGACATTATCCCTCGTCTCTGAGGGGATTGGCGGCGGCTCGCTGCGCGTTCAGGCGAGCAATGTCACCGTATCGGCCGGCGGCAAGATCAGCGCCGACGGCGGGGGATACCTGTCCGGGTCTGCGGGTGGGTCCACGGGTTACGGACCCGGTGGCGGCCCTGCGACGTACAGCGGCGCAGGCGGAGGCTACGGCGGCAAGGGGGGCAACGGTGTGAAGCCGGGTGAGACAGGGCGGGGACCCTACGGGTCGTCGAACGCGCGGCCTGTCTACGCGGGCAGCGGCGGCGGCAGCGGAACAGGGGGCGGGGCGTTCATCGGCGGGGCAGGCGGGGGACTGGTGTGGCTCGTCGTTACGAACCAGGTCACCGTTGACGGGACGCTGACGGCCAACGGCGCAGGCGGCGGTGGCTACGGCGGTGGCGGCGCGGGTGGCGGGATCTACCTGTCGATGGCGCGACTCGCGGGCGGGGGCGTGTTCACCGCCAACGGCGGAGTGGGCGGAACGGAGTCGGGTGGCGGCGGGGGCGGCCGTATTGCCGTGAAGGATTGGACCGCCAACACCTTCTCCGGTTCCATGAATGCCAATGGGAGTACTGGCGGCGGCACTACGGGAACGAACGGGACGATCTATGTGCACATGAGCGACGCGTTTCCCCTTACCCTCGTCGTTCGGGGTTCCCCTGCCGCCCATGGAGATTCCTCGCCTTACGACTATGGAACCTACCCGATGGCGGCCGGAACGCCGGTGACGGACTCCATCCCGCTGACGGCTGAGCAGACGGCCAGCACCCGCTACATTTGTTATGGGTGGACGCTGACCAACGATGTGGGCACCGTGATGGGCGGCGACGGGACGACGCAGGCGGTGTTCACGATTAATACGAACCTGACACTGACATGGAACTGGACCAACCAGTGGTACCTCCAAACGACGGCCGGAGCCCACGGCGGGTTGCCGGTCGACTGGACCGGCTGGTACACCAACAGCGCCCAGGTATCGATCACGGCCACAGCCGCCACCAACTACGCGTTCTTGAACTGGACCGGCGCCGGCGGCAGCACCAACAATCCGCTCACGGTGACCATGGATCAGGCTCGCAGTGTGCAGGCGAATTTCGTCAGCACGCTGCCGACGCCCCGGGCGTGGAACGGTAACGGCAATTGGCTCGATGCGACCAAGTGGACGCCCTCGGACAGCATACCGGGGCTCCAGGATCCGGTGACGATCCAATCGGGCACGTGCATGATATCCGACTCGGCCAGCGTGCCCTCGGTAATCGTGAGCAACGGCGCGACGCTGCTCTTCACCAACTGGGCGGCCGTGCTCAGCGCCGCGAGCGTCACGGTCCTGTCGAATGGCGTCATCACTCACGCCCTCTGCGACACGAATGCGGCGCCTGGCAATACGAACCGGGTCTACATTCTCTGTTCGAATCTGACCGTCAACGCCTATGGCGGCATCGATGTGTCGACAAAGGGCTATCCGGGCGGCGGATCCGGCCAAAGCGGGCAGGGGCCGGGCGGGGGCGGATCTGTGGGCCAATACAGTTGCAGTGGGGGCGCGTACGGCGGCGCGGGAGGCAAAGGCCAAGCCTACATTTACACGACTCCGGCGTACGGATCGCCGTATGCGCCGACCCAACCGGGTAGCGGCGGCGGCGGATCCTCGAGCGCCAACTCGTCGCCCGGCAATGGCGGCGGCTTGGTCTGGGTGAATGCGACCGGCAAGGTGACGGTGGACGGCTCGATCAAGGCTAATGGCGGAACCGCGACGGGCTACAGCGCCCCGGGTTCGGGCGGCGGAATCTACATCGTATGCCGCACCTTCGGCGGCAGGGGTATGCTGCAAGCCCAGGGTCAGAGTTCGCCCGGCGAATCGGGGGCGTCGGGCGGCGGCCGCATTGCCGTGGCGTACGATCCTGTGGCACAAACGGGAGAAAGCCTGCAACCGTCGTGCACGTTCTCGGTCAAGACCGGCACGCAGCAGGCCGGCCGCACCGACCAGGACGCCGGCACCCTCTACCTGTCGGACTCCCAGTTCCTGCCGACCTCGCTCGGCGACCTCTTCCCCGACAAGATTTACGTTTACGGGGTGTCGACGTGGTCACCGAGTAGTTTGCTGGTGACCAATACATCGGTCGACTTCGTCTATCCGGGAATACAGCTTACCGTCGCCGGCAACGTGACCGTTAGCGGCGCGTCGCGGCTTGGGATATGCCTTTCGAACCAGACCCTATCGGTGCTCGGCAGCGTGCTTGTCACCAACGGCGGGAATCTGCGCCTCCAGAGCGGGCCGACGAATGCGCTGTGGCCGACCTATGGCGGGCTGGTGACCATCGTCGGTGACCTGACGATCGGCACGAATTCCAGCGTGTATCCTTATTCGCATCCAATAAACGGCGGATCGCTCAAGTTCACGCTCGCCGACCTCGTGGTTTCCCCGGGCGGCCAGTTCAATGCCGATGGTCGCGGCTATGGGCAGGGCCCGGGTTCGGGCTCGCCCGCCGGCACCGGCTACGGCACGGGCGGCGGGTTGGCCACGGTCAGCGGCGCCGGCGGCGGCTACGGGGGCATCGGCGGGAACGGCCGCAAGCCCGGCGAGAACGGTGGGTCGACGTATGGATCCTCGAACGTGCCGCCGATGCAGGCGGGAAGCAGCGGCGGCAGCGGCACGGGCGGCGGCACGGCGTGCGGCGGCGCCGGCGGAGGCCTGATCTGGGTCGAAGCGAACAACCGGATCACGGTCAATGGCGCGATCTCCGCCAACGGCGGCGCGACCGGGGCCACCGGCTATGGCGGCGGCGGGTCGGGTGGCGGCATTTATCTGCTGTGCCGCAGATTCGAAGGCGCACTCCCGGGTGCCATCACCGCCAATGGGTCCAATGGCGGCTCGGAAAGCGGCGGTGGCGGCGGCGGGCGAATCCTGATCGCTGCCGCCATCGACTACTACGCGGCGGCGGCTCCGACCGCCGCCAAGGGGCTGAGGAACAGTACCGGAGGGGAAACCGACGGCGCGGACGGCACAGTCGTGAGGATGCTGGTAGGCAAGCCAGGCACGGTCTTCGTGATGCGATAACGAACGACGCGGGGTCTTTTCTAGTAGCCCGTTGAAGAACGCTTTCCCAACGATTTCCGGCTCGCGAGGACGCTCGCCCTCCAAAAGGCATCATCGATACGGTTCTTCTGGAGGGCGAGCGTCCTCGCGAGCCGCAATCTGATGGTAGGGTTCTGACGGGTCACACCCGCGCCTGCCGCAGACCGGCGAGGTCAATAGCGGCTGGCCGTGGCCGCATCGGGCCGCCTAGGTATTCCAGCATGTGACGCAGGAGATAGCGCGCCGTGGGGCTGCGGTCCAGATACTCGCGCAGGCGCAGACTGCACGCCAGCAGGCGGCCGCGGCCCACCGCGGCCTCGAACAAGTACGCCTTGTCCGCCAGGGTGCGCATATGGCCGATGGACCGGATAATCGGCTGGACGCGCCCCGGACCGAAGGGCGCCAGTGCCAGCGGCTGCGCGCCCTGGATCAACGGCACGAAACAGAAGTCGCACCAGCCTTGGTGCGGGAACCCGCCGAGCGCGGGATGGTCGCGGATCAACGTACCCATGTTGCCATCTGTTCCTTGATTGTAGGGAATCGTGCGATAGAGCGGCGCACCGCCGCCGCGCGGCCAGCCCGTGCCGGCGGGTCCCGCATTGACCGGCGCGAGGTACAGCACCCGACCGCCGTCGGCCAATCGCTGCAGCGTATCATCGTCCAGCCGCTCGGTGAGCCGAACGCCAGCGGCGTCGTGGCCCGCTTCGCCCGGTTGCACGGCCGGCACAACCCACAGACTCCAGCGATTCTCGCAAACGCGCCGCCCGGCGTCCCGCAGTTCTGCCTGAAGCTCGATCACTTGCGGTTCGGCCGTTGCAGGCAGTCGCACGTCCAGGGGCTGGCTCGCCACGATCCGGCCGCACGACATCGGCCCGAGCGCCACCACGCCGCGGGCGAGGGGACGGCGGCGGCTCGCACGCAGGGACCAGCGGATCTCGGCGCGTTCAAGGGCGCGCGGCCCGAAATGCGACACGCGCAGGGCCAGAGGCGGCCGCTCGCCGGCTTCATAGTCGCGCCGCCCGCGGTCCTCGAGCAGCAGAACGGTGTCGCCGTTGCACGCCTGCACCGCGGCCGCAGGGAGGTCGGGAGGCGGCTCCCAAAATTCGTTGAGCACGCCTTCCGCGCAGAACGGGAAATCGTGCACGAGCCAGTGGTGGTAGCCGGCGACCTTCGCGTGGCCCCGCGCCGCTTCCCAGGCGTCCTTGACCAGCGCCCGCTTCAACTGCCGCGAAACCTCGAACAACCTCTGCAGTTCAAGTCCCTGTCCCTGGGCGCGGGCGGCGCGGATCATATCCGGCACGTGCAGGGGGAGGATCGGTGAGCGGCGCATCCGCCGCGCGAGGCCCGGGTCGGACAGGCACGTCATCCACGTGTATTCGTGTAGAATGAACGGCTTGGTCACCGTGCGGCCCAGCCCCGGCAAGGGGCCGCTGAGCGGCGCGCGCTGCTCGTTGAAGCGCATCCAGGAGCCCTGCAGGTCGGTCGCGCGCCGGCCGCGGGCGATGCGGACCGGGATGGCCTCGTGCCCGTCGTTGAGCGCGAGCCTGCTCTCGCCGGTGCAGTCGAAGATCAGCGCCTCGGGATGCAGGCGGCGGGCCACGGCGGGAAGTTCGCGGCTGAAGAGCCGGAACGAGGCGGGGTTTGCGGCCCATTCTCCCGGCAGTTCGCTGGCCATGGAGTAGATGACCACACTCGGATGATGGCGGCTGGCGCGCACGATGTTGGCGGTCTGCTCCCGGCCCAGCGCCTGCAGCCACGGCGGCGGATCGTGGCGCCGCGCCCGGGGCTCTCCCGTGATGCCCAGGGGCATTTCCTGGCAGACCAGGTAGCCCAGTTCGTCGGCGGCATCGAGGAATTCGGGCGTGAAGATCTCCACGGCGCTCTTGGTGTAGTTGAATCCGCACCGCTGTGCCTGGGCGATGCGCTTGCGGAAGAAGGCCGTGTCCGCTGGCGGGCAGACCGTCTGCGGGTACAGATGATCGTCGCAGCCGCCGCGCAGGAACACCGGCCGGTCGTTCAGCAGCACGTGGAAACCCCGGGCGCGGATCTCGCGCAACCCGAAGCGCAGGACGGCTTTGTCGCGCACGCCAGCCGGGTCGCCGAGGGTGATTTCCACCCGATAGAGCGCCGGCTGCTCCGGGCTCCAGAGCGTGGCGCCGGGCATGGGGACCCGCACGGCAACGGTCTGCGGCGTCCCGGCGCGGGCGGCGGGCACGCGGGCCTCCGCCTCGTAGCGGCCCGGGCCATTGACTTGGTGGACGAAGATTCCGAGCCGGAAGGGATGCGCACCGGCCGGCCGGGCGAGGGTGATGCGGAACTTCGCGGTTGGCCGATGAATGTCGGTCCGAATGTGGACGTCTACGAAGTGCGCCGGGTCGGTCGCTTCGAGCCAGAGGGAGCGATATAGCCCACACCAGCCGGTGGTGTCGAACAGCCCGTTCAGGGTCCGTTCCGCGTGATAGACGCGGACGGTCAAGGTGTTCGGGCCGTTCCAACGCACGAGCCGCTTCGGCAGGCGGCAGCGCACGGGACTGCGGGAGGTGGCCGTGGCGCCGAGGCGGACGCCGTTTAGCCAGAATTCGGCGGCAGGGAGCACGCCGCCTACGCGGAGCCAGACGTCGCGTCCGCGCCACGCGGTCGGGAGCGTGAAGGCGCGCTTGAACCAGGCGTCGTGGGCGCACGGATAGCGCAGCCAGGCGCCCGGCTGCGTCTCGGGCAGGCCGGCGTGGACCAGTGGGCCGCCCTGGGCTGACGCGTAGCGCCGGGCCTGCGGACAGCCCGGCACACCGATGCGTTCGGGCAGTTCGCGGCCGGCGTCAAACCACCGGTCGCGGCGGCCGGCGCGCGTCGGGTCGTAGGCGAACTGCCAGACGCCGTCGAGCACCACCCGGGGGCGATTGCTGAGGAACTCCTGGGCTGCTGTGAAAGGCGGCATGACGATCTCCCGGGCGACAGTGTCCCCAAAGCGCGCAGCGGGGTCAAGGCGCCCCGTGTTACGGCTTCTTATACGGGCCCTGTAACTCCGCCGTCATGGCCGTGATCTTGGCCCGGATCAGTATGCCGCTGTACTTGTAGCCGCCGACATCCTGATGGTAGCCCAGACGGGGGTCTGCGTCCACGAGAGGAAGGGCGCGGCGGACGTTGGCGATTTCCGCGTGCATGAGGGCCAGCAGGGCCGGGTCCCGGGGGAGCGTGCAGGGCGCCACGAGGCCCTGCTCGCGCAGGACGCGCTGAGTTTCGCGGTAGAAGCAGAAGACGTTGACGATGGAACGGAACTGGATCGCCAGCATACAGGCGACGCTCCGCTCCTCCGCACGGTGGCGGCGTTGCTCCTCGCCGATGCCTTCAGCGGGCGCCAACGCCGTCGCGTAGGCCGGCAGCGCCGACTCCCATCCGTCGCGAATCCGCGTAAACCCAGCAATGACTTCATCGAGCGTTAGGTGCGAGCGATCGGAGTGCGAAGCGATGAGCGTAGGGGCCAGGTCGTCGCCCGGCTCGTCGGCCTGCCAGGAGCGTCCCGTCGGCCTGCCCTCGTAATGGAGTGAAAGCCGGCGGGCGGGGGCGTCGTTATGCGGGCCGTGGTAGAGCAAGGCTACGGAGAACGGGTAGTGGTTGAAGGCGGCTGAGAAATCGCGCCACGATTGGATGACTTGGGTCGTCTCCCGCAGCCCCAGGTACTCGCGCGCCAACGTGTCCAGGAAGACCTGTTCGTCCGCAAAAGCCGTTGGATCTCGCATGAACAGGCGCATAGCGGCCGTATTGAGCGTGCGGCGTGTGCCCATGGTCCAACAGCCCAGAAAGCCGGCGGTATCCAGGGCGGTCATCGCGGCGAAGCGCGCATGCAGCGTCGCGAGCACGGGCAGATTCGGCACCGAGCACAACTCGTGGGTGTTGTTGATCTCGATCTTGGCATGCACCGCAAGACCCGTCGCGCGCACGGCCTCGCGGGTCAGGACGAACTGTCTGCCCGGTCCGGCGAAACTCAGGGAGTACTCCCCGACGGGGAGCATGCGTCCCTGGCACTCCTTCTCGCCGCCCATCTCAAAGCCCAGCAGCAACTCCACACCGGCCGGCAAGCGCGCGATGATCGGTGTCTGCGGGTCGGGGTAGTAATAGGACCATTCCCAGTTCCATGCCAGGATGCGGTACGGCGTGGGATGGGCCGCGCGAACGTCGGCCCACGTCTGGAGGATCTCCAGAATGAGGTCGGCGGGTTCGCGGGTCCGGCAGCGCGGGCAGGTCGGCGGAGGGGCACCCGCGCGAACAGGGGATTTTGACCAGCAGTGCGTCAGGTCCTCACAGGCGGTAATCAGAATTACGCCGCCCAGGCCGCGCAACGGGTTCATCACACTGGCCACGGCGTCGCGGAAGAAGGACTGCACCTCGGGCGTCGACGTGCATAGGGCGTATTTGTGCCACTTCTCCACGCCCTTCAACGCGGGTTGCGTCGCCCAGAACGGGTCGTCGATATCCACGCCTACCGGGTCGTTGAAGTAGAGGTAGAGCGCGAGGCCGTGCCTGGCCGCGCGCTCGATGAGCGTCTGGATCGCCGCTTTGCGTTCAGACGCCCCGGGCCGGTTCAACTCGGGAAAGACGCGGCTGTCCATCAGATCGCGGAGCAGGCAAAAGACCCAGACGCCGGTAAATCCCTCGGCGGCAATGTCCGCCAGCGCCTCGTCCGTGTAGCTTTCCACGGTGCCCGGCACGCTGCGCCAGATCCGGGGGCTGTCAGGATGCGTCCAAGACTGAATCATATCAGCGCCCGACTGCTCGCTCCCGCAGAGCGTCGCTCACTGGAGCAGGAAGACTGTGCCGGTGAAGACGCCGAAGTACACGGTGCCCACTTGACCGGTTGTGACCTGCGCCGAATACCCGCCGCCGGCGACCGAGAGGGTCCACGTATTGGTTGATGCCAGGTTGAGCTCGCACCAGATCGCGATGCGCCCGCCGCCGCCGCCGGCGCCGTAGGTCGTGTTCAGTCCGGCGCCGCCGTCGGCCCGCACAATGCCGGTGGCGCCCACCAGGCGTCGGCACCGCAGGTAGATAGAGCCGCCCGAGCCGCCGCTGGTGGTTGAACCGCCGTTGGCGCTGAGCGTACCGTCCACCGCGATCGTGCCCCTCGCTGTGACATAGATCACGCCGCCGCCATTGCCGCCTTGAGCCGACCATCCGCCGCCGCCGCCGCTGCCGGCCAGCAGCGGGGTGTTGGTGGCGCCGTAGATGGCGCCCCCACGCGGGGATGCGCCGCCGCCCAGGCCGCCGTAGCCGCCGCCGCCGCTCTGCTCGCCAATTCGCTGGCCGCCGCCGGGACCGAACCCGCGCGCGTACTGGTCGTTGGCCGTAATCGTGCCTCCGAAGCCCAGGCCGCCCGCATCGATTCCGCCGCCTGAGCGCGTGGTCAGGTTCTGTACCTGGAACCAGACCGAGCCGCCGTTCGTGGGGTCAGAGTGCGGGTAGATCCACGAGTTCGCGGCCGTCACCAAGTCGCCGCCCACGGTCACCAGGGCGCCGCAGGGAATCACGCCGTTTGTCGGCGCCGCGTACAGGTGCGCGGTACCCCCGTTGGTCAGTGTCAGGTTTCCCCCGACGCTCACGCTGGCCACGCCCGTGAGTGGCGCCCAATCCGACAGCAGGCCGGCGTTGACCGTCAGGTCCCCGCCGACGCTCAACAGGCCGTTGGTCAGTTCGAGGCCGGCCGCCGCCCCCGTGATGGTGAGATTGGTCGCCACGGACAGTTGGAACCCGTTCGCGAAGACGACGAGTCCGCTGCTGACAGACAGCGAGCCGGGCGCCCAGGCGGTGAAGCCGGGGGTGACGATCTGCCCGCCCTGCAGGACCATGCCGGGGAAGAATCCACTGTCCGTAAACCAGAGCGAGCCCGGGCGGCTGCGGACGGATGCATACGTCGTGGCGGTCGCACCCGCGTTGGCCGACACGGTCAGGACCGGCTTGGCCGAGGCATTGATCACTGCCTGGGCAGTGGCGTCATAGGACACCGCGATGCGTCCGCCGCCACCGCCTGCCCCATACGAGCCAGCGGTCCCGTCGCCCCCGTTTGCGGACAGAACGCCGTTGGTCGCGGCCAATGTGCGGCAGGCAATCCAGATCGCGCCGCCCGACCCGCCACTCGCCGCAGTGGTCGTCCCGTTTGCGCTGATCGGGCCGTTCAACACCACATTGCCCGAAGCCGCGATCCGCACGGCGCCGCCGCCGACTCCGCCTTGGGAGCCCCAACCCACGCCGCCGCCGCTGCCGGGATCGAACGGCTGGTCGGCCAGTCCGTAGGGCAGGCCGTAAACATTGGCGCTCTCCTTGGCGCCCGCGCCGCCATACGCGCCACCGCCAGAACACTGTGACAAGCGTGCCCCGCCGCCCGGACCATAGCCCGGCGCATACGCGTCTCCGCTGCCCGGCGAGCTCGTGTAGCCCTTGCCGTCCACGTTGATGGCGCCATTGGTCGCAAGAAAGAGATTCGAGCATGACAACCACACGCGCCCGTTCGGCACCCACGGCGCGCTCGAATTGGTATTGACGATGTGCGTGACCGTGCCGGCGATGACCATGTTCACCGCGGTCAGCACCGTATTCGTGCCCGAAAACGTCAGCGTGCCGCGGTTGGTGAACGAGTGCAGCAGGGCGGAGGACTGCGCGATCGTCACGATGCCGGTAGTTAAAACGTCATCGCCATCCATCGGGGGCCGGCGCTGGCTCCAGATGCTCGAGGTGTTCCAGTCGCCGTTCGACACGGCCACGTTGACGCCTGGCGTGAACACCAGGTTGGCGATCGAGACGGTCGCAACGTTCATGGGCCCGATGACGTACGGCCCCGGCAGCAGGGTCAGCACGACCGTCTGGGTCGTCGTGACCCACTGGTCGAAGATGGGGCTGACGGTGATCGTGGTGTTCGTGGCGCCGGCCAGGATCGTGGCCGTGCCCGTCAGGCCGACATAGTCCGTGCCGTTGCTGGCGGTGCCGCCGATGGAGTAGGCGACGGTGATGGGCGCGTTGGTCATGCCCGCGGGCCGGCGGATTGTGAAGGTCCCGGGGTCGGGTCCGTCCTCGCTGGCGAACGGGTCCGTGGCCTCAAGCATCACTTGGCCCGCGAGGAACACCACAGAGTTTGTGGCCCAGTCCTCGCCGTGGCTGTTCATGGCGTAGTACCGGTAGTAATAGAGCCCAGGCGTTGGGATCGCCAGGTTCGTGCTGAAGGTCTGGACCCCGTATACCCCGGGGAACGTGTTCGTGTAGGCCCACTGGGCGGGGTTGTTGGTGCCGTCCGTGGTACCCCAGAATACCGACACCACGGCCGCCTCGGTGCCCGTGCTGGTCAGGGTGCCGTTGGCCTGGACGGAGTCAAGCGCCACCGTGCCGACCGGCTGGTTATCGATCAGCGGCCACGACAGCGGCAGGTCGCCGATGTAGACGGTGCCGTTGGAGCCAGACTGGGTGGCAGTGCCGCTATTGATTGCGCCAAGCGCTTGGAACGACCACGTGTTGGTGTTCGCCGTCTGCAATTCCGGGATGCGCCAGATCGCGATGCGTCCACCACCGCCGCCGGACTGGTGTGAAGCTCCGCCACCGTTCCCCCCGTTGGCCTGATTCGTCGCGTTCATCCCCGCCAGGGTCTGGCATTCGAGGTAGATGCCGCCACCCGATCCGCCCGAGATGCTGGCGTTCCCGTTAGCCTTGAGGGTTCCATTAATCGTGGCGGTTCGTGCCACGTACAAACGGATCAGGCCGCCGCCAGCCTTGCCCTGCATGGTCCCGCCCCAGCCGCCGCTGCCGCCGCTGCCGGGGCCGAGCGGGTACATCAGGGAGCCGTTCGTGACGCCGCCATACCCAACGCCGCCGCCGCCCACGCCGCCGTAGCCGCCGCCGCCGGAGTTGCCGCCCGCCCGCTGGCCCTTGCCGGGCCCGAAACCCGGCGCGGGCGGATTGGCCGCGGGATCGCCGCCCCAGAATCCGGCCCCCGTGGCATCGAACCCGCCCGCCGCGTCTATGCTGAGGTTGCGCATCATGAACTTCACCGAGCCACCGTTCGTGCCGTGGGAGTATGGATAGACCCATGAACCGGCGGCCACGCGCAGGTCGTTCGACACCACGACCAGCGCCCCGTAGTCCTGGGTGGGATTGTTCGTCGCGCCGCTGTACACCGAGACCCCGCCGCCGTTGGTGACGCTGAACACGCCGACGACCAGCACCGTGGAGACATTGGCAGGATCGCTGAAGAGGGTGAGCGTTCCGCTGTTAACCGTCAGATTGCCGCCCACCGAAAGCTGGCCGTTGGTGAACTCCAGGCCGCCGCCCGCGCCGGCGATGGTCAGGTCATTGCTCACACCCAGGCAGAACTGGTTGGTGAACACCAGCAATCCGTTGATGACGGTCAGCGAGCCCGGCGACCAAGAGGTGAAGCCGGAGATGTTGATCTGCCCGCCCTGCATCGACGAGCTTGGGAAGAACCCGGTGTCAGGGAACCATAGCGTGCCGGGGCGCGACCGCACGGGCGCGGGGCACGCCGTGGCGCCCTGGTTGGCTGACACTGTCAGGACCGGCTTGGCGCTCAGGTTGGCCGCTGCCTGTGCGGCCGTGTCATACGACACGGCGATCCGGCCGCCGCCGCCGCCGCAGCCGTACGTCGTATGCGTTCCGCCGCCGCCGTTTGCGGACAGCACGCCGTTGGATGCGGCGAACGTGTTGCAGGTAATCCAGATCGCGCCGCCCGACCCGCCGCTCGCCTGGGTTGTCGTCCCGCTGGCGCTGATCATGCCGTTCAACACCACAGAGCCCGAAGCGGCGATCCGCACGGCGCCGCCGCCGACTCCGCCCAGGGCGCCCCAACCCACGCCGCCGCCGCTGCCGGGATCGAACGGCTGGTCGGGCTGCCCGTAGGGCAGGCCGTTGGTATTAGCGGAATCGCGGGCGCCGGCCCCGCCGTAGGCGGCGCCGCCGGAATAGGAGCCGCCGTTCAACCGCGCCCCGCCGCCCGGGCCGTAGCCGGCCACGTACGTGGCGCTCGCGCCCGCGCTCGTGTAGCCTTTGCCGTCCACGTTGATGGAGCCATTGGTTGCCAGATAGAAATTCGAGCACACGAGCCACACGCGCCCATCCGGCACCCACGGCACGTTTGAAGCCGTGTTGACGATGTGCGTGACCGTGCCGCCGATGAACATGTTCGTGGCGTTCAGCGCCGTGCTCGTGCCCGAAAAGACGAGTGTGCCTGCGTTGGTAAAGGACGTGAGCCAGACGCTCGACACATCCGCGGTCACCGTGCGGCTGCTTCCGACGATCACGTCATCGCCCGCATTGAGCGCCGAGCCGCCCCAGGTATTGGCATCGGACCAGTTGCCGTTTTGCGTGGCGGATCGCGGGGCGGCCTGCGCCCCCGACCCCGCGAGGAATGCGGCCACCAGCAACACCACAGACCGACTGACTGCTTTCAGCGTGTTCATGTTCCGGTTCCCCCTGTCGGATGCAAGACTGACCCGAAATCTAATGAGCTTTATGCAGCACCGTACCCTGTGTGTCGAGCGAGTTCTTATTGCCGCTGACGCACCGGGGCGCAAGGCAGTTTCGTGTGTCTTTCTCTTACACGTCGATTTGACTGGAGCAGTCGATCTTGGACAGGATTTACAGGATTGTCCTGGATTTCCCAGATGCGCTTCACAAGGCAATATCGTTGGGATACAGTGGAAGCAGGGAACGGCATCCATGGAACCAGAGACACGCATTCGACCCATTTCGTCGTTCGGCATCACGCCGGCCCAGGTTCAGTTGATGCACGATACGGCGCTCGAACTGGCCGAGCGGGTCGGATTCCTCGTGCGAAACAATGGGGTGCTCCGGCGCCTCGATGGCCGGCCGGGGCTCACGGTCCGCGGCAGTCGTATTCACCCCGGGCGCAAGCGCATGGCGCAGTTTCTCTCTACCCATCGCGCGCGGCACAACGACCCGCCGACTCACCCTAATGCCCCGCCGACCCTGTTCGTCAGCGACCGACCCCTGCACCTGGTCGACGACGATCTGAAGAGCTTGCGGCCCTTCACTACGCAGGACGTGATCGACGGCGCCAAACTGGTCGAGATGCTCCGCGACAAGGGCGTGAACGGCGGCGTCACGGGCCTGCCGTCCGATGTGCCCGCGCGGCTGGCGCCGTTCGAACAGATCCTGATCGCCCTGCGCTACGGCCGCAACGGCGGGTACAGTTCCCATGGTTTCACGCTGTGGCACGCCCGGTACATGGAGCAGATCGCGCGCGCGCTGGGGCAGCCCTACGCGCTCGGTGTGTGGACGCCGAGCCCGTTCCGGCTGGAGGGGAACGAACTGGAGATCGTGCTCGCGATGGAAGGTGCGTTCACCTCGCTCGGCGTGGGAAGCATGCCCCTGATGGGCATCACGGCGCCCATGAGCGAGCAGGAAACCTGGATCCAAGCCCTGGCCGAGACCATCGGCGCGGCCACGATCCTCTCCGAGATGTACCCGGGCGTCCCGGTGGACTTCTGGCCGCATCCCAAGTCCGCCGACCTCTCCACCGGCGGGTATGGCGCCGGTTCGCCGGAGTGGAGCCTGCTCGATGCGCTCAAGTATGAGATCCTTCCGTTCTACGGCCTGCGTCCCCCGTGGGGCCGGTGCACGTCGGAAGGGCCGGCTGTCCCTGGGGCACAGGCCCAGATGGAGCGAACGGCGGCCTATCTCAGCGGCTACCTGCAGGGCTACCGCTTCTTCGACGCGGGATCGCTGGCCGGCGGCGATGTGTTCTCGCCGGTCCAGCTCTTTTACGACATCGAAACCGTCCAGTGGTGCGAGCGCTACGCTCGCGGCATCGCGTGGCGGGATCGGATCGAAGGGTTGGATCGATGGGCCGAGATCGCCTCTTCCGACCGGCTGTTCGCCGAGGACCCAGCCGAGGTCGCCCGCATGCGGCAGACCTACTGGACACCGCGATTCTTCAAGCCATCGACCGCCGGCCAATACATCGCGATAATGCCCGACGCCGCACGGGACGCCCTCGCGGAGGCCCGCAGACTGATCGCGGCCCACCAGTACGAACCCGACTGGAAGAAGTTGCAGGAAGTGCAGAAGATCGTTGACCATGCCCGCCAAAACGCGTGAGCGGGCAACGGCCGAACGCAAGCCTGATGGATCCTGTCAATCCTGTCACGTCTTCCATTTTCACAACGCGTAGATCGCTGCCGGCGGGCACTGTGTCGCCGTCACCATCCGATAAGGGGTCACAGGACTGGGCAGTCTGGCGAATTCTGACGAAGGGCCTGGTCAACGGCGCAGCGTCACGACCGTGGCGCCCCAGCCACCCAAGTCGGCTGGGGCCAACGCGAACGACTCGACCTCTGGAATCCTGCGCAGCGTGGCGTGCACGGTTTCGCGCAGAGCCCCGATGCCTTTGCCGTGGATGATGCGGACCTGAAGGATACCGCGCGTGCGGCACTCGGCCAGGTACGTGGTAACAAGATCGCCGACATCGGCCGGCCTGAACGTGTGCAGGTCCAGCGCGCCGTCTACCGGGAAGTCGATCGGGTCAGGCTCGTGCATGCAGAAGCACAGTCCAAAGGGGAAGCCACCTACTGCCCCAGGTTCTTCAAGCCGCCTGCATTCGTCACATTGGTGTAGCCCGCGGCGGTCAGGATCGCGGCGGCCCTGGCGCTCCTCATGCCGGATGCGCAGTAGACCACGATCGCCTGTTTCTTGCTTGATAGCCGGCCGGTACCTGGTGTGGTAAACTTCTGCCGCATTTGTCTGGGAAGCGAACGGGACGGGAGAAGCATTATGACCAGGTTCCGGTGGTGTTGGGTGGCGATCGGTTTGGCTGCGGCGGGACTGGCGGCCTCGGCGAGCGCCGAGTTGAGGTTGCCAAAACTCTTCTCCGATCACATGGTTTTGCAGCGCGATCTTGCCGCGCCGGTGTGGGGCTGGACCGCCCCGGGCGAAACGGTTACCGTGACGATCGCCGGGCAAAGGATCACCGCCACGGCTGACAAGGACGGAAACTGGCAAGCGAGATTCGCGCCGCTTAGGGCGGATGGCAAACCACTGGAACTGGTCGTCACCAGCGAGACGGCCACTATCGTGGTCCGGGACATCCTTGTGGGCGATGTGTGGTTGTGCTCTGGCCAGTCGAATATGGGATTCGGCATGAGCGGGGCGGACAATGCCAAAGATGTCATGCCGACAATTACGAACACAACGATCCGGTTACTCAGCGTCAGTTCCCCCCAGGCTGGGCAAGCCGCTACGGATATCCCGAACGGCTGGATGGCGTGCAATCCACAGACGGTCGGTTCGTTTTCGGCGGTCGGCTATTTCTTCGGCCGCAAGATCGAGAAGGAAACCGGCATCCCCATCGGCCTGATTGACAATGCGTGGGGCGGAACCGCGATCGAACTATGGATGCCCGCGGACGCGGCTGCGGCGGCACCCGAGTTGGCCGCCATCTCCAAAGCCTTCGACGAGAGCGTGGCGGAGTACGATGGCCAGCTCAAGAAGATGATCGGCCCGTTTAGCCTATGGGTCGAGAAGGCGCGCCAAGCCGACGCCAAGGGTGCGCGCCTGCCGGTCCCGCCCGACGGCATCCCGGTGCATCCCGCCATCAACAGCCTGTCCGGTATTTACAACGGCCGTGTTGCGCCGCTGATCCCCTTCGGCATTAAGGGCGCCATCTGGTACCAGGGCGAAACCACCGGCAACGATGACGATATTTACGACGTCAAGATGCGCGCCCTGATCGATGGTTGGCGCAAGGCCTGGGGCGAGGGCGACTTCCCGTTCTACTTCGTACAGCTCGCCAACTGGCAGGTGCCCGACGCCAATCCTGCCGGCGGCGACGGGTGGGCCAAGGTCCGCATGGCGCAACTCAGGGCCCTGCAGGTCCCGCACACGGGCATGGCACTGGCCATTGACGTGGGCGATTCCGTGAGCGCTCACCCCCCCGATAAAGAAGACATCGGCGACCGCCTGGCGCTTTTGGCACTCAAGAATGACTACGGCCGGAAAGACCTCGTCTGCAGCGGCCCGCTTTACAGGGGCATGACCATCGAAGGCGCGAGAATTCGCGTGCGGTTCGACTACGCGGAGGGCGGACTCATGGTGGGCCAGAAGACGGGCCATGGCCTGGCCACGGAATCCAGGGCCGGCCAGCTCAAACGCTTCGCCATCGCCGGCGCGGACAAAGCCTGGTTCTGGGCGGACGCCGTTATCGACGGCTCGACCGTACTGGTGTCAAGCCCGAGCGTCATGAATCCCGTTGCCGTGCGCTACGCGTACTCCATGAACCCGAGCGGCTGCAATCTGTACAACAAGGAGGGCTTGCCTGCTTCGCCCTTCCGCACCGATACATGGTAGGGAGGGGAGGCGGCAGGTTGGCACGGATGCTTTCAGCCACGATTATCGGGCTTTGGCGACCCCAAGGGGATCAGTCTCCACATCTCCTGCAGACCACGATCACAGGGCAGGACCACCCGGAAGCCAACGTAGTCGCTGTGGGTATTCTCCGGGAAGCCGATGAAGCGAAAGGAAATCCGGCAACCGTCGGCGCGGCCGCCCCAGCCGCCGCCGCGAACCACGCGGCACGAACCCGCAGAAGGCCCCGACGGATCACACACGGTGCCCGGGTAGTCACCATACCAGTCCAGGCACCATTGCCATACGTTGCCGTGCATGTCGTATAGTCCCCATGCGTTGGGCAGGTACGAACCGACTTTCGCGGTCCCCACCGATATATCGCCGTCCCGGGCATAACCCGACCCGCCGTTGTACCAGTAGCGTCCAATCTGGGACATGTGCGTGTCACGGCTTGTGTTGGTAAGGTTGTAGCCGGAGTTCAGCGCCGTAATTGTCCCCGCCCGGCCGGCGTACTCCCACTGCGATTCTGTCGGCAGGTCGAACGCCTTTCCCGTCCGTGTCCGCAGTTTGCCCATGAACGAGGTCGCGTCTACCCTGCCATTGGGGGGCCAACCCTCGCCTTTGCGCGACCCGCGGAGGGCGAGGTAACTCACCTGCTCAACGGGCCGGGAGTCGCGACAACTGGCATTGGTGAAGTAGCTAGGCCACGTGCCCATGACCCGTTCCCACTGCCTCTGCGTCACAACAAATACGCCCATGTAGAAGGGTTGAGTCAGGGTGACTTGATGTTGGATTTCGTCGCTGGACCGCCCCAGTTCGCCAGGAGGCGATCCCATCATGAAAGTGCCTGCCGGAATACGCCGAAATACCATTTGGGTCGTCTTGTATAGATCCGTCCATCCGTCCTTGGGAATGGCCGCCAGCGTGGTCATCGGATAATTTGAGGCCGTCGGCCCTGCCGAGAGGTCCACGATCAGGTATTCATCGTCGGTTGCGTGCTGGCTCACCCGCCCGTATTCAGCAGATTGGGCCGCGCATGCCTGGCACACGATCTGGAATGCAAGAACCGCTAAGGTTGTCTTCATCTTTGCGTCAATGGGGGATCGCTCTTGATCGAGCCCAGAAAGTACCATACGGCTGACTGGAGCGCACTACCTGGCCTCCTGTCTGGCCACTGACGGAATTCAGCTTGTCGGGCCGCACCCTGTCGAGGCGCGTCACGCCGCGCCTGGACAAAGCGGCGTGAAGCCGCCGCACTCCAGAATGAAGCACTGCCACACGCCACGGAGGCGTGAACCACGCGCGTCACAGGCGACAGAAAAGTGAGCAGACGCCGCGGGAATAGTTGTTTGTCGGCATCCCGGGAGTTGGTACTATTCCAGTCGACTTTGCGGCGTGGCCTGCGATGTGCGTAGGCTGCGGGTCAACGGGGAGGTCTCGGATTACAGGGGGATACCACGCTTGCGTTCCCTCCTGGAATTTCACGCAGCGAGGCTCCCTTTGCGGAGCGGCTTGTGCGACGAAAACACAGAAGGACGGGAGCAATGAAAATTGGAACCGCCGTACGACTGCTGATGGTCATGGGGCTTCTGGTGGTGGGACGGGACGTGCTGGCGAACGGCATTGCCGTGACGAACGTTGCGCTGTGGAACACGGACACGGTCCAGAAATCCGTTTTCGTGGGCTTCGACGTGAGTTGGAGCAACTCCTGGCGGAATGCCGACAACTGGGACGCCGCGTGGGTGTTCGTCAAGTTCCAGGCGCCGGGGTCGAACGTGTGGCAGCACGCCACGCTGGATATCACCAACACGGATCACAAGGCCGCCGCGGGCAGCACCATCAACGTTACGGCCGACGGCAAGGGCGCGTTCATCTACAGTTCCGCGCCGCATACCGGAAATGTCAGTTACGCCCAGATGCGGTTGCGGTGGAACTACGGCGCGGACGGCTACACCTTTGCCCAGGGCGCGGCGTTGCAGGTCGCGGTGCAGGCGATTGAGATGGTCTACATCCCCCAGGGCGCCTTCTACGTGGGGTCGGGCGGTACCGAAAGCGGCCACTTCTATCAGTACACGGACGGCAGTCAGAGTACCAATCCGTTTCCGGTGCTGTCGGATATGGCTGATTCTTTTGGCAGGAATGAGAGAGGATGAGTGGGAAGGAAAGCGGGAGCGGCGGGTTGCGGGGAGTTTTGAGGCGGTGTTACGGAGTGCGGCGGGGTGGAGTTGGGGCTGGAATGGCAGCCGGAGACAGAGTC